>NZ_JBNXUM010000047.1:0-40500 GCF_050563545.1 Falsiroseomonas sp. HW251 | reverse complement strand
AAATCGATCACCACGTACTCGCCCTCGACGAAAGCGGGATAGGTCTCCGCACCTTCGCGAGCACGGTCGCAAGCAGCGCCTGCCTGGATTGCCGCGGCGTCCACGGTACGTGCGGGGTAGGCGCGGACGCGAACGCGATCCGGGTCGAAGTGGGACCGGCCAGTCCTGATGTCGAACTCCCAGGCATGCCAGGGACAGCGGATGATCTCGCCGGCACGGTCGTACTCGATGACGCCTGGCTCCCGGGCCTTGGCCAGACCGCTGACCACGCCTTCGCACAGCGGCGCGCCTTCATGCGGACAGGAATTGCGGATCGCGAAGAACTCGCCGTCGATGTTGAACACGCCGACCGAGCGCCCTTCCAGCGTGACGATCTTCCGCCCGCCCGGCGGGATCTCGTCGCTGCGCGCGACGGGATGGAGCGCCATGCTCAGCCCTCCCTCGGTGCAAGGCCGTAGAAGGCGCGGGCGTTGCCGACCATGATCTTCTGACGCAGCGCCGGCGCCACCCCGGCGACCAGCACGCGGTCGGGGTGGTCGAAATCCCAGTGCGGATAGTCCGTCGCGAACATCAGCATCTCCTCGCTGCCGAGATGCTCGAGCAATTGCGGGAGGTAGCGGGGCCGCGACGGCTCCTCCATTGGCTGGGTGGTGAGCCGGATATGCTCGCGGATGACCTCCGACGGCTTGCGACGGAGGTGCGGGACCTCCGCGCGCAGCCGGTGGAACAGCCGGTCCAGCCGCCACATCAGCGGCGGCAACCAGGCGAAGCCGCCCTCGATCAGCACCATGCGCAGACGCGGAAAGCGCTCGAACACGCCCTCCGCGACCAGGCTGATCACATGGGCCTGGAAGGACTGCGCCATGGTGGTGTGGTCCTCGACGTAGAAGGACGACCAGCCGGAGGAGGTGATAGGGTTGCCGCTGATTCCCGCGAAATGGACCGCGATGGCCAAGCCGTGCCGCTCGGCCGCGGCGTACATCGGCCAGTATTTCCGGCGCCCGAGCGGGTCCTTGGTGCGGGGGCGCAGCATCACCTGCACGAAGGAAGGGTGGCCTGCCCAGCGCTCGATCTCGCGCTCCGATAGCTCGCCGTTCTCGTAGGGGACCAGCAGAGAGCCGCGCAGCCGGTCGTCGCGACCGAGCCATTCCTTCGCGAGCCAGTCGTTGTGCGCCCGGGCGAGCGCCGCGTCGTACTCCTCGTGCAGGTTCTCGCCGACCTTCGACAGGCAGTTGATGATGCCGTAGTCGATCGGCAGGGCGTCGAGGTGCTGGGCGCGGAAGAAGTCGAGGTCGGCGCCGACCGGCAGGCCGGAGGGCGGCCTGGCGTCGATGCGCTTGCCACCCCCGGCGCTGCGCGGATAGGGCGCGCCGGGGAAGCCCGCGACCTGGTGGGTGCGCGGACCGAAGGTGCGGTGATGTGCATGCCAGGCCGGGTCCAGGTACTGCAGCAGCACGGCGTCGGACGGCATGTAGTTGTGGATGTCGCAGTCGATGACGCGCTGTGCTGCGCGCGGCGACGCGCCGGGTCGTGCGGCGGGTTCGGCGGTGGTGCTCATGGCAGCCGGTAGATCCCTTCCGCGTTGGTGACCAGCAGCTTCCGCTCGGCCTCCGGCGACAGACCCGCCGGCAGCGGGTCCTCGGCATCGTCGTGCCAATGCGGCCAATCGCTCGAGAAGAGCAGCAGATCCTCGCCACCCGCCATGTCGAAGGTCTCGAGGAGATGCCGGGGCTCGTCGGGCGCGTCGACGGGCTGCAGGGTGAAGCGACAGTGCTCCCTGATGATGGCGGAGGGCAGCCGGTCCACCCAGGGGATCTCCCGCCGCAGCCCCTTCCAGTTCTTGTCGAAGCGCCAGGCGAGCGACGGCAGCCAGGTCCAGCCGCATTCCGCAAAGACTAGGCGCAGGCGCGGGAACTTCGAGAAGACGCCTTCGGAGACCAGGCTGACGAGTTGCGTCTGCGCGGCCTGGGCATGCGCCGCGTAGTCCTCGACGTAGTAGTAGGCCCAGCCGACCGGCATGGTCGGGTTGCCCGCGCCGCCGCCGGCATGGATGCAGACCGGCAGTCCATGCCGTTCCGCCGCTTCGAAGATCGGCCAGTAGTGGCGGCGCCCGAGCGGCATTTCCGTGCGCGCGGGCAGGAGGACCTGCACGAAGCGCGGATCGGGCGCGAGGCGCTCGATCTCCTTGACGGCAGCCTCGGGCGATTGCGGCGCGACGACGATGGAGCCGAGCAGCCGCGCTTCGCCGGCCAGCCATTCCGCCGCCATCCAGTCGTTCAGCGCGGTGGCCATCGCGGCGGCCCAGTATTCGTTGCGCAGGGCGGCGATGCCGTAGGGGCAGTTTACGATCGCGCAGCGCGCGCCCGTGGCGTCCAGCACCTGCGTGCGCAGCAGGGCAGGATCGGACCCTGCAGGTTCCTGCGCCGCGCGGCTGCCGGGCCGCGCCGACAGCGGGCTGTTGGCCGGCCAGGTATTGGGCTCGAGATTCGGGTTCTCGCTGTCGCGCATGAAGTCGCGCCAGTAGTCCGGGAGGTAGGGATAGAGCGCCTGCACGCGCGGCACGCCGGCATGGATATCGCAGTCCACCGCACCGGCGAGGCGCCCGCCGAAGGCGAGCGAGCCGGCCGCAAGCACCGTGCTCATGCCGCGATCGCCTGCACGAAGCGTTCCTTGAACCAGACCGGGGTCCAGGGCGGGCATTTCGACTTGTCCGTGCCGCCGGCGACCTTGGCGACGATCACGGCAGGCCCGGGGGTCGCGCCGGCGCGGTCGAGCGCGGCGGCGAACTCGTCCGGCGTGCGGACGGTCTCGCTGCGCCCGAGCCCGGCGGCGCGCGCGATCGCGCAGAGATCCACGCCCCGCCCGGAATGCGTGAGCTGCGAGCCCGTGCTTTCGTAGACACCGTTGTCCCAGACGATCAGCGTCAGGTTCGGCGGCGCCATCACGGCGAGCGTCGCGAGCGAGCCGAGGTTCATCAGCAGCGCCCCGTCGCCCTCCAGCGCCACGATGCGCAGGTCCGGCCGCGTCGCCGCGATGCCGAGCGCGATCGAGCCCGCCATGCCCATGCCGCCGAACAGGTAGAAGTTCCGCGCGCGGTCCCTGGTGTTCCAGACGTCAATCGTCGCGCAGGACAGCGAGGAGACGATCACGTCCTCATCGCCGAGCCCATCGAGCAGCTGGCGCGTGGCCGCCATGCGGGTCCAGCTCATGCCTCCTGCTCCTTCTGCATCATGTTGCCGAGGATCACCGCCACGGGCAGCTGGCCGGAGAAGCAGAGCGTCGCAGCGCCTTCCATCGTGCTGCGCATCGCCGCCGCGCTGTCCACGCGGAAGCACTGGATCCCGATCGCCTCCAGCATGGCGCGGGTCGCGCGGCCGCCGGGCACCTGGCAGGGATTGAATTCACCGAGCCCCCCGCGCTCGCCGATCACCAGCAGCACCGGGATCTTGCAAGCCACGTTCACCGAGGCGAGGGCGTTGAGGGAGTTGCCGACGCCGCTCGCCTGGATCAGCAGCACGCCCCTTGTGCCGCCGAGCCTGGCGCCCGTGAGGATGCCCACGCCTTCCTCCTCGCGCGTGACGGAGGTGACCTGGAAGGCGGGATCGGCCTCGAGCCGAGGGATCAGGCTGCCCGTGCCCTCGTCCGGCACATAGGCGATCATGCCGATGCCGATGCCGATGGCGCGGAGCGCGTCGTGCAGCGCCAGCTTCCACGGGGCCAGCGCGGCGTCATCGTCACGCTGCACGATGTGGGTGTCCACCGGCGCCTCCTTCCCATAACGGACGGAGCCCTGGTGCGGCCGGAGCCGGAGACCGCGGCGACGCCCCTAGATGTTTAACATGTTATGCACTTCGGCCCGACGCGCCGTCAACTCATAACGCATCAGCCCTTCCGGGCGTGCTCGGCGGCGATCCGCTCGTGCTGGCGCACGACCTCGGCGATGACCATGCGGATGAACGCCTCGGTGAAATCGGGATCGAGGCCGGAGGCTGCCGCAAGCTGGCGCAGGCGCGCGACCTGGCCTTCCTCCCGCGAGCGGTCCACCGCGGGCAGGCTGCGTGACGCCTTCAGGATGCCGACCTGCCGCGTGGCCCGGAAGCGCTCGGCCAGCATGTGGACGAGAGCGGCATCGATGTTGTCGATGCTCTGCCGCAGGCCCTGGAGTTCCTCGGGGATGGTCATGAAACGCCGTTCTCGCAGGTTTCTCGTTGCGCGCCAGAAGACCCCCGCGACGCCCTGCTGGCAAGACGGCGACAAGCCGCTGGACGGCGTCGCTGCCATCCATCAACATGTTAAGCAATCGAGAGGGCACGGAGCGCCGATGGATCGCACCGGCACACGGGACAGGGCCGCGTGCATCACCCACCGGGCCAGCGCCAATTTGGCTCGAGGCGGATCGCCTCATGCGCCCGGTCCGGCGGGTTCTCCGGCCCGTGGTTGACGGGGTAGACCGGTGGGGGCCGTCGCAATCGAGGAGGGCTGCCGGCTTGCCTGCCACCCAGCGGCGGGTCTCCGCGCCGGCCAAGGTGCGCCTGCGCGACTTCTCGCGCTCTCTGCCGATGTCGCTGCTCCGCGCGCGGGAGACGGTGATGCGGCATTTCCGCGCCATCCTTCGGGAAGCCAACATCACCGAGCAGCAATGGCGCGTGCTGCGTGCCTTGACCTCCGTGGACGAGATCGAGGTATCGGCCCTGGCGCGCAAGACCTTCCTGCTCGCCCCGAGCCTGTCGCGCATCCTGAAGACGCTGGACGAGCAGGGCCTGATCGAACGCCGCTTCCTCGCCTCCGACCTCCGGCGCAGCGTCATCACCATCGCCCCGCGGGGCAGTGCCTTGATCGACGAAGTGGCGCCGCGGTCGGAGGCGATCTACGCCCGGATCGCGGAGCGCTTCGGGGCGGACCGCCTGGCCCAGCTGCAGCAGATGCTCGCGGAGCTGGAGCAGTGCATGCTGCCGGATGCGCCGCCCGCCGAGGACGATGCGGAACCGCCTCCCGCTTCCGCTCAGCCCCGGTCGCGTAGGGCGAAGTAGTCGTCCATGCTGCGCGAGTAGGACAGCAGCGAGCCGCCATCCACGTCGAGCGTCGTGCCAGTGATCATCCGCGCGGCCGGGCTGCAGAGGAACAGCACGGCCTCCGCGATGTCCTGCGGCAGCACCCATTCGCCGAGCGGGATGTAGGACGGCGGCGGCGCATCCCTGCCCGTCGAGCCCATGCCGGTCAGCGTCGGGCCGGGACAGACCGCATTGACGCGGATGCGGTCGCGCGCGAACTCGAAGGCCGTGTGCCGGGTCAGGCCGAGCAGCGCCGCCTTGCTGGCGGTGTAATGCGCGCCGCCGCGCGTGGAGATCCGCCCCTTCGCGTTGATCGAGGCGATGTTCACGATCGCACCGCCGCCGCGCCGGCGCATCGGCTCGGCGGCGGCCCGGATGGCATAGAAGGCGCCGGAGAGGTTCACGGCGATCACCCGTTCCCATTCACCGGGCTTCATGCCGCGCAGCGTGCTGGAGGGCATGATGCCCGCATTGTTCACCAGCACGTCCACGCCGCCGAGATCGCGCACGACCCGCGCGACCGCGCCTTCGACCGAGGCCTGGTCCGCGACGTCCGTCGGCACGTGCAGATCGACGGATATCTCCGGCTCGATCGGGTCCAGCACCGCGACGCGGGCGCCCTGCCGGGCAAGGGCCTGCGCCACGGCCGCACCGATGCCGCGCCCGCCGCCCGTGACGATGGCGACCCTGTCGGGCTTCGCCGTGTCGGTATCCATCCCACCGTTCCTCCCGGCGCATCGTTCAACTTGACACTCGCGCAGCCGAAACTTTAACGTGTTAAGTATCGTGGCGCCGCTCGGTCGCCCACGCAAGCCGAGCAAGACTGACACGTCCAGAATGCAACAGGCGCCGCCGTGAAGGACAGGCGCGGAATCGTGGAACGGGGAGGCTGCGGATGTCCAGCGAGCAACGCCAGGTCGTCGGGTCCGCTCGCCGTGCGCTGATCGCGGCCGCCGCCGCCGGCGCGCTGGCCCGGCCGTCCTTCGCGCAATCCACGCTGCGCCTGACCCTTGTCACCGGCGGCACCGGCGGCGTCGCCTTCGCCTTCGGCGGCGGGCTGGCGCGCGTGCTGACCGAGCATGTCCCGAACCTGCGCGCCACCGCGCAGGTCACCGGCGGCTCGCTCGACAACGTCAAGCTGGTCAGCGCCGGCGAGGGCGACATCGGGTTCGCGAGTCTCGACTCCGCCGCCGACGGCTTCAAGGGGGAGGGGCCCTATGCGCGTGACGGCCGGCAGAACATCCGCACCCTCGCCGTGATCTTCGGCAACTTCGTCCATGTCGTGGCCAGCGTGCCGTCGGGGATCACCAATGTCGCGCAGATGCGCGGCAAGCGGATCGGCGTCGGCACGGCCGGCAGCGCGACCGAGACGCTCGCGGATCGCGTGATGCGCGCCGCGGGGCTCGATCCGCAGCGCGACATCAGGCGCGACAACCTCTCGGCCACGGAATCCGTGAACTCGCTGAAGGACGGCAAGATCGGCGCCTTCTTCTTCCTGAGCGGTGTGCCCTCAGCCGCGATCCGCGAGCTCACGATCTCGAACCAGCCGCCGGTCGTCTTCGTGCCGACGGGCGAGGAGCAGAGCAAGCTCGCCGACCAGTATCCCGGCCTCTACACCGCGGTCACCCTGCCGCAGGACGCCTATCCCGGCATGGCCGGGGCCGTGCCGGGGATCGGCGCGCCGAACATCATGATCGTCTCGCCACGCATGCCCGACCGCGTCGTCACCCAGATCCTGACCGCGATGTTCGACAACCTCGAGGAGGTACGGCGCATCCACCCCGAGGCGCGCAACCTCTCGCTGCGCGGCTCGGCCGAGCGCGTCGCCGTGCCCTTCCACCCCGCCGCGGAGGCCTTCTACCGCGTGCGCGGCGTGCTGTGACGCAGGCCGGCCGGGATGAGCATCCCCAGCTCACGGCCGAGGAGCTCGAACAGCTATCGGCCGACAGCGACGGCGGCCCCGCCTATCGCCCCGATGGCATGCTGGGCCGCCTGACTGCCTTCACGGCCTTCGGCATCTCGGCCTATTCGCTGGTCTGGACGCAGTTCTCCCTCAACACGACCTTCTACCGGTCGAGCTTCCTCGCGATCTGTCTCGCGCTCGGCTTCCTGGTCTATCCGCTGGTGCGCAACGCGCCGCGGCGACGGCCCGGCGCGACGGAGTATGGCGTCGCGCTGATCGGGCTTGGCGGGCTGGCCTGGATGGCCATGACGTGGCCGCCGGTTCTTGCTGGCGGATATGCCGGCGGCGTCGCGCTGGCCTGCGCGG
This sequence comes from Falsiroseomonas sp. HW251, assembly GCF_050563545.1. Classification (NCBI taxonomy): domain Bacteria; kingdom Pseudomonadati; phylum Pseudomonadota; class Alphaproteobacteria; order Acetobacterales; family Roseomonadaceae; genus Falsiroseomonas; species Falsiroseomonas sp. HW251. The sequence goes on along the minus strand of NZ_JBNXUM010000047.1, from coordinate 33,180 downwards.
CCTGGCTGATGCTCTACCCCGTGGCGGTCGCGACGCCCTTCTTCCAGCAGACCCGCGCGCTCGACTGGCTCGCCGCCACGCTCGCGATCTGGACCTGCATCTATCTCGTCGTGAACGCCGACGCGCTGCGGACGCGCGCGACGGTGCCGAGCGCGGACGACCTCGCGCTCGGCGGCGCGCTGATGCTGCTGGTGCTGGAGGCGGCACGTCGCGCGACGGGCTGGGTGCTGCCGGCGATCACTATCGGCTTCCTCGCCTATTGCTACTTCGGTCCCTGGATACCCGAGCCCTTCGACCATCGCGGCTTTTCGGTCGCGCGCATCATCGGCCAGAACTACCTGACGCTGGAGGGCATCTTCTCGACGCCCGTGGACGTCGCGGCGACCTTCATCATCCTCTTCACGATCTATGGCGCGGTGCTGGAACGCGGCGGCGCCGGCCGCTTCTTCATCGACTGGTCCTTCGCCCTGTTCGGCCGGCGTCCCTCGGCGGCCGCGCCCGGGCGCGCCGTGATGGCGTCGGGCTTCCTGCTGGGCACGGTGTCGGGCTCGGGCATCGCGACGACGGTGACGCTGGCCTCGCTCGCCTGGCCGATGCTGAAGCGTGCGGGCTACACGCCGGCAGTGGGCGGCGGGATGCTCGCGGCGTCCGGCATCGGCGCGGTGCTGTCGCCGCCGACGCTCGGCGCCGCGGCCTTCATCATCGCGGAGTACCTCAATGTCGAGTACCTCGCGATCCTTGCCTACGCCGCCATCCCGACGGTGCTCTATTACCTCGGCTGCTGGCTGACGACGGAGGCCGACGCCAGGCGGCTCGGCGTGCATGCGACCCGCATCTCGGACGCCTTGCCCTGGCAACTCGCGAAGCGCGAGGGATACCACTTCGCCTCGCTCGCGGCCGTCGCGGTGCTTCTCGTGCTCGGCATGAGCTCCTTCATGGCGGTGTTCTGGTCCATCGTCGTTGCGATCGTCCTGTCGATGATCAGGCCGGAGAGCCGGCTGCTGACGCGCGAGGGCTTCGGCGTGGCGGTCACCGTCATGCTGGCGCTGCTCCTGCTCGGCCCTCTCGTGATGGACGAGGAGGATGCGCGCTTCTCTGTCTATGTGTTCCTCGGTCTCTCGACAGGCCTGGCGCTGTCCGGTTTCCAGGCGCTGCGCGCCACGCGTCGCGGCAGGCCGATGCCGGACGGTGCGACCGGCCTGATCGAGGCGCTGACCGAAGGCGCGCGGTCCACCATCGGCATCGTCGCGACCTGCGCCTGCGCGGGCATCATCGTCTCCACGGTGAGCCTCACTGGCCTCGGCCTCACACTCTCCAGCATCCTGGTGGATCTCGGTCAGGGTTCGCGGCTCGGCACGCTGCTGCTCGCCGCTCTCGCCATGTGGGTCCTCGGCCTCGCGGTGCCGGTCACCGCGAGCTACATCATCGGGGCCGTGATGCTGGTGCCGGCGCTGAGCAAGGTGGGCGTGCCCGAGGCCGCGGGCCACATGTTCATCTTCTACTACTCCGTCCTGGCCGACGTCTCGCCGCCGACGGCGCTCGCGCCCTTCGCGGCCTCCGCGATCACGCGCGGCAGCCCGCTGCAGACCACGATGCAGGCCTGGAAATACACGCTGCCCGCCTTCCTCGTGCCTTTCATGTTCTGCCTATCGCCGGAAGGGCTGCAGCTTCTCATGCTGACCCCGGGCGGCGCCTTCCCCGACACCGTCGCGGGCTGGGGCGGCATCGCGCTGGCGGCGGCGAAGGCCTGCCTGGCGCTCGTCGGGCTATGCGCCGGCCTGACGGGATACCTGCTGATCCGCGCCAGCGTCGCGGAGCGGCTCATCGCGGGGTTCGGCGGAATCGTGCTGCTCGTCGCGGGCTGGGAGACGATGCTGGTCGGCCTGGCGCTGCTGGTCGTGGCGCTAGCGCTGCAGCTTCGCCGCCGCCGCGTCGCGCCGAGCGAGGCCCCGGCGTGACCCCAGCCTTCGGCTTCGCGCCAGGCGAGACCGAGGCAAGCTGCGACCTCCTCGTCCTCGGCTCCGGCGCGGCGGGGCTGACGGCGGCGGTCACGGCGGCGGAGCACGGGCTCGACGTCATCGTCGCCGAGAAGGACAGCCTGTTCGGCGGCATCTCGGCCTGGTCCGGCGGCTGGCTCTGGATCCCGGGAAACCGCTTCGCCGCGGAGGCCGGCATCACGGATTCCGCCGAGGAGGCCGGGCGATACCTGCGCCACGAACTCGGCAACCACTTCGACACCGCGCGCGTGGACGCCTTCCTGCAAGGCGGTCCCGCCATGCTGGAATTCCTGGAAGGCCGGACCGCGCTGCGCTTCGAATCCGGCGTCGCCTTCCCCGACTATCATCCCGGCGTGCCCGGCGCGGTGCAGGGCGGGCGTTCGCTGCGGCCCGCCACCTATGACGGCCGTGCCCTCGGCGAAGCCGTCCATGCGCTGCGTCCGCCGATGCGCGAACTCACGCTGTTCGGCCTCGGCGTGTCGTCAGGCGGCGACATCCGGCATTTCGCGCAGGTGACGCGCTCCCTCTCCTCCGCGCTCTTCGTGCTGAAGCGCATCGCGGCGCATGCGCGTGACCGGCTGCTGCACGGCCGTGACCTGCGGCTGGTGAACGGCAATGCGCTGGTCGGGATGCTGCTGCGCAGCGCGCTCGACCGCGGCGTGCGGCTGCGCCTGTCGGCGGCGGGCGAGCGGCTCCTGCCGGAGGAAGGCCGTGTGGCCGGGGCCGTGCTGGCCACGCCCGTCGGCCCGGTGACCGTGCGGGCCCGCCGTGGCGTGGTGCTCGCGACCGGCGGCTTCGGCCACGACCCCGCCCGGCAGGCCAGCCAGCATGCCCATGTTGCGCGGGGAGGAACCCACCTCCCGGTGGCGCCGGCCGCGGTGGCCGGCGACGGGCTGCGGCTGGGCGAAGCGGCGGGCGGGCGCGTGGTGCAGGGCCTACCCGCCGCGGCCATCCTCGCGCCGGTCTCCCGCGTGCCGCATGGCGACGGCAGCGCCGGCATCTACCCGCATTTCGTGGACCGCGGAAAACCCGGCGTCATCGCCGTCACGCGCGACGGGCGGCGCTTCGTGAACGAGAGCAACTCCTACCACGACATGGTGCAGGGCATGCTGCGGGCTTGCGGGGACAACGAGGCCACGGCCTTCCTGATCGCCGATGCGCGGGCGGTGCGGCGCTATGGCCTCGGCTACGCCAAGCCGGCGCCGCTGTCGCATGAGGGCCTGGTGCGGGCCGGTTACCTTCGCCGCGCCGCGACTCCCGCCGCGCTTGCTGCCGAGATCGGGATCGAGCCCGTTGCGCTCGAGGAGACGATCCGGGCCTTCAATGCCGCAGCCGCCGAGGGCCGCGACCCCGCCTTCGGCCGTGGCGACAACCGCTACAACCACTTCCAGGGCGATCCGGAACACGAGCCCAATCCCTGCCTCGCGCCGTTGGAGACGCCGCCCTTCTACGCCGTGCAGGTCTTCCCCGGCGATCTCGGCACCGCGGCGGGGCTGCGCACGGATGCCGCGGCCCGGGTGCTCGATGAAGCCGGCATGCCCATCCGGGGCCTCTACGCCGCGGGCAACGACATGGCGACGGTCATGGCGGGCTGCGCACCCGGTGGCGGCGTGACGCTTGCCCCCGCCATGGTGTTCGGATGGATCGCCGCGCGGCACGCCGCAGGCGCCGGAGGTGACGCATGAGCAGCCTTTCCCGCTTCGGTCACGTCATCGCCGGCGAGCCCGTCGCCGGCCAACGCTGGATGCCGAGCTACGATCCCTATCTCGGCGAGCCCTGGGCCGAGGTCGCGGCCGGCACGGCGGACGACGTGGACGCCGCAGTGAGCGCCGCGCGCCGCGCCTATCGCGATCCCGCCTGGCGCGGCCTGACGCCGACCGCCCGCGGCGCGCTGCTGCTGCGCCTCGCCGACCTGCTGGCGGAGCATGCGGAGCAGCTCGCCGTCGCGGAGACGCGCGACAACGGCAAGCTCATTGCGGAGATGCGGGCGCAGATGCGCTACCTCCCGCAGTGGTTCCGCTACTTCGGCGGCCTGGCGGACAAGGTGGAGGGCGCGGTCATCCCCTCCGACAAGCCGTCCATGTTCAACTACACGAAGCCGGAGCCGCTGGGCGTCGTCGCGGCGATCACGCCCTGGAACTCGCCGCTGTTGCTGACGGCCTGGAAGCTGGCGCCGGCGCTCGCAGCGGGGAACACGGTGGTGGTGAAGCCGTCGGAGTTCACCTCGACCTCCATCCTGCCCTTTCTCGACCTCGTCGCGCGCGCCGGCTTCCCACCCGGCGTGATCAACCTCGTCACCGGCACGGGGGCGGAGGTCGGCGCGGCGCTGGTCGAGCATCCCGACGTCGCCGCCGTCGCCTTCACCGGCGGGGAGGCATCGGGACGAGCGGTGGCGGCTTCCTGCGGCCGCAAGCTGATCCCGGCGACGCTCGAGCTCGGCGGCAAGTCGGCGCAGCTCGTCTTCGCGGACGCGATACTGGAGAATGCGGTGAAGGGCGTTGCCGGCGGCATCTTCGCGGCCACCGGCCAGACCTGCGTCGCGGGATCGCGCGTGCTGGTAGAGCGGCGCATCCTGCCCGAATTCCTCGACCGGCTGTCGGCCCTGGCCAAGGGGGCCCGCATGGGCGACCCGATGCGCGACGAGACGGAAGTCGGACCGGTCACCACGCGGCAGCAGCTCGACCGCATCCTCGGCTTCATCGAGCACGCGAAGCGCGACGGCGCCGAGGTGCTGATCGGCGGAAGCCGCGCGACGCGGCCGGAATGCGGCCAGGGCTGGTTCGTCGAGCCCACCATCTTCACCGGCGTCACGCCTTCCATGCGCATCGCGCAGGAAGAGGTCTTCGGTCCCGTCGCCTGCGTCATCCCCTTCGACTCGGAGGAGGAGGCGGTCGCGATCGCCAACGGCACACGCTTCGGCCTGGCCACCGGCGTCTGGACGCGGGACCTGGCGCGCGCGCACCGCCTGGCCGCGACGGTCGAGAGCGGGATGGTGTGGGTCAACACCTACCGGACGTCGTCGCCCATGTCGCCCTTCGGCGGCATGAAGGCCTCGGGGCTGGGGCGGGAGAACGGGGCGGAGGCGATCCGCCACTACCTCCAGACAAAGGCGGTCTGGATGGATTTCAGCGAGACCTATCCCTCGCCCTTCGTGATGCGGCTGTAGCGCGATGCACGCCACTCTCCTGCTGCTCACCCGTGCGCCGGACGCCGGGGAATCGGCGTTCCGCGCCTGCTGCGTCGAGGCGGCGACGCGGTTGGCGGCCGAGCTGCCCGGCCTTGCGGGCTGCGTCGTCAACCATGTCTTGGACAGCGCGCGGCGGATGCCCGTGCCGCGCGGCGCCTTCGCGGTGGATGGGCTGGTGCAACTCGCGGGCGACGGGCGGGACTGGGCGGCCGAACCGGCCTATGCCGCCCTGATCGAGTCGCTGCGGCCCTGCACGACGGCCATCCTGGCCCTTGACACGCGGCGCCACGACGTGATCGCGCCGCCCGAGCCTCCGCGCGGCGGCGGCAGCGCGCCGATGGCCAAACGCATGTCCATCCTGGAGCGCGACAGCAGTGTCACGCTGGCCGGATTCCAGGCCTGGTGGCTGACCGTGCATGGGCCGAAGGTGAAGGACGTGCCGGAACTCCGAGGCAGCCGCCAGTACCACCTGCGTGGCGCGCGCCCGGAATGGAGTGCGGCGCCGGGCGCCGTCTGGGTGCCGGACGGCGTCACCGAGCTCTGGCTCGAGGACATGGCGGCAATGGAGCGCGCCTTCCCACCCGTCCGCGCCGCCGGGGTCGGCGCCCATGCCGCGACCCGGATCGCCCGCATGACGACGTTGATCGTCGAGGACCACCGGATCCTCTGACCTCCGCGCATGGGAGGACGGCGCCTGGTCGGGATGGCCAGGCCCGGGCACCCTTGCCTCCGGGAAATGCGTCTGCCCAAAGTGCCGGGGCCGCGGTCCGAGAAGCCGAGCGGCGTGCTAACCTGGCGCCGGAGGAGGTAGGCATGCCCGTCCCGAAGCGCGTCACCGCGCCGCCCTTCAACGTGCTGCGGTGCAGCCACGTCGTCTACACCGTCACGGACCTCGGCCGCAGCCGGGCCTACTACGAGGAGACGATCGGACTGCATGTCCAGGACGCCGGCGACAAGGTCGCCTGGCTGCGCGGGATGGAGGAGCGCGGCCATCACTCCCTCGTCCTGCGGCAAGAAGGGATAGCGCGCGCCGAGCGCCTCGGCTTCAAGCTGGCCTCCGAGGACGACCTAGAGCGCGCCGAGCACTTCTTCCGGGCTCGCGGCCTGCCCTGCGCGCGGGTGGAGGTGCCCTACCAGGGACCGACGCTGCACGTGACCGACCCCATGGGCGACCCCCTCGAGTTCTTCGCCTCGATGGAACAGACCGAGCGCCTGCTCCAGCAGTACGGGCGGTATCGCGGCTGCCACCCGCAGCGGCTGGACCACTTCAACGTGTTCTCCCGCGACGTGCAGGGCTCGGTGGATTTCTACGCGGCGATCGGCTTTCGCCTCACGGAGTATACGGAGACCGACGACGACGCGCCGCGCATCGCCGCGGCCTGGATGCACCGCAAGGGCACCGTTCACGACGTTGCCTTCACCAATGGCCGCGGCCCGCGGCTGCATCACGTCGCCTACCTCGTCCCGTCGGCGATGCACATCATCCAGCTGCTGGACCTCATGGCGACGACCGGCTGGCTGTCCAGCATCGAGAGGGGGCCGGGGCGCCACGGCATCTCGAACGCCTTCTTCGTCTATGTGCGCGACCCCGACGGGCACCGCACCGAGATCTATGCCGGCGACTACCTGACCGTGGACCCCGACCTCGAGCCGATCCGCTGGTCGATCAGCGACCCTCGCCGCCAGACCTTGTGGGGCATGCCGGCACCGCGCTCCTGGTTCGAGGAGGGCACGCCCTTCCGGGGCGTGGTGCCGGAGGAACCCGTCGCGAGGTTCGAATCCGTCATGGCGGATTGACCGGCAACCCGCCGACCCGTGAAGATCAGCCCGGAGGAAACATGATCGCTCGTCGCAGCCTTGGTCTCGGCGTGCTCGGCGCGACGGCGTTCGGCGCCGCGCTGCAGCCCGCGCTTGCCGCCTATCCCGACCGCGTCATCACCATCATCGTGCCCTTCGCCGCGGGCGGCGCGACGGACCTGGCGGGCCGTCTACTGGCCGACCGGATCGGGCCGCTGCTCGGCGAGGGCGGTCGGGCGGTGGTGGACAACCGTCCCGGCGCGGGCAGCGCGCTCGGCGCCGACGTCGTCCGGCGCGCCCCCCGACGGCTACACGCTGCTGGTGGGCTCGGCCTCGACCCTCGCCGTCGCGCCGGCCTCCGGCGCCGCGGCGGCGCGCTACCACCCGACGCGCGATTTCACGCCGCTCGCCTTCTTCGGCATCAGCACGATGGGCCTGCTGGTGTCGCGCGACAGCGGCATCGCCACGACGCAGGCGCTGCTGGACCGACTGCGCGCCGATCCCGGCCGCTTCTCCTTCGCGAGCTCGGGCGTCGGCGGCATCGCGCACCTCGCGTCGGAGTATTTCTGCAAGGCCGCGGGGGTGGAGGCGGTGCACGTGCCCTATCGCGGCGGCTCCCAGACCGCGGAGGCGATCATCAAGGGCGAGACGCTGTTCGCGATCGACACCGTGGGATCGAACATCGGGCAGATCCGCGACGGCTCGCTGCGGCTGCTGGCGGTCACGACGAAGGAACGCGATCCGAACTTCCCGGCCGTGCCGACGATCGCGGAATCCGGCGTGCCGGGCTACGAGATGGCGAGCTGGACGGTGCTTGCCGGCCCCGTCGGCCTTCCGCCCGATGTCACGGAGGCGCTCGGCCGCGCCGCCGCTCGCGCCATCGCCGAACCCGCGGTGCGGGAGCGGCTGGAGACCACCGGCACCGTGCCGGAGCTCAACAGCACGCCGGCGATGACGCGCGACTTCCTCGACCGCCAGTTCGAGATCTACCGCGAGGTCGTCCAGCGCGTCGGCCTGGCTGGACTGACGCCTGCAGGCCGTGGATGTGGGGCGTCGAGACTCTGACGTGCCAAATGACCTGTCCCTCAGACACATCTAAGTCATTGATTCCTGGTCTCGCCATGTCAGGTGACTTGTCACGGCGTGCCACCAACCCTGTCACGGACACTGTGTCTCGCCACCAACCTTGGCACGCCGCAAATCCGACCCGGGTTGGCACCTAAACGTAGTACCAGCGACGCTTGCCACGGCGTCGCGGATGAGCGTCCGCCACTGCTCGGGTCAGCCGGAGCAAAATGCCCCCCAGCCATGACAGACTACCATTTTCACAGTCGGCGATCCACGCGTAGCGATCAAGGACAGTGTACGCGGCGGTGTATTCCGTCTCGTAGAACTCCGGCAGCCGTTCGACGAGGGTGGCCAACCTGGCCGGGTTGTCAGAGCTGAGCTTGAAGCCGAGCGCTACGATGTCGTGCCTCGCTGCGTCGCGCGGGTGATAGTGAGCGCGCCATGGAGGCTTGCCTGATGCAAGACCGCCGAGGAGCAGCATGACGCGGATGGCCTGGTAGAGTGGAAGGCCTTCCAGCAGTTGCGGCTCATCGACCTCGGTCCCATCCATCCGGCCCTCGAGGTAAGCCGCCACCGCTAGGCGGTCCTTTGTCGCGACCGGGGCCTTGATGTCGGTCAGGGCCATGTCACACCGGCACTTCAAGACGCTACCGCGATGCCAGTTGAGCCGGGATTTGCACTCTGGCTTCGGGCAGGAGCTGACAAGCTGATGGCGGTGCCGCGAGCAGTCGCCCAGAGCGACGAGGTCCCATCGAGCCCTGTGGAACGCTCGCTCCTGAAGACACGCTGGGCAGACAGTGCGCCACTTTCCTTGGAGGTCCAAATGATTGAGGACCTGGCCGAGGTAGCGGTGGAGAAAACTCTCCCCTCCAGGTCCGACCTCGATGTGCTCTACACACAGAGCCCTCAGCCGCTCGATGGGGACAGCAGACAGAACGGAGAGTGCCTCGAGCTCCTGCAGAGAAAGGCTATCGCCAGGGAACCGGCGCGCTAAGGCGTCCCCGAGAACTTCCTTCGGGTGTGGTCGCCCATTCCGAGCGGCAAGTCGCCGAAGAAAGCCGTTCAGGCTCTCCCCAGGCTCGACGTCGCAGCGAAGTGGAAGTGGCTGAAGACGATCCAATTCCTTCACGCGACAAGGAATCGCCCAGCTCGGACCGATTCTGCAAGGAAATGGTCATTTCAGGTTGGCCAGGATCTCCTTGGCGTCACGCCAAAGGAAAACAAGGTGCCTAGATCCTTGGTCAAGTCCCAGGACAGGACGGCACCCGGCCATCGTCAGGCGGGAAGCTGTCCAGCCCTTATGGCGACCGGCGTCGAGCCCAAGCTTACCAGGCAGCAAGTAGGTCTTCGAGAAGCGCTCAACTGCGGCCCTGGTCACACGCCTGCCGCGACGGCCCTGATCAGCTTCCAGAAGCCGATGGCGCACCAGAAGATGGGCCAGCTCGCTGTTTACCCCAAGCTCAGCCCCTGCCTCTGAAATGCTGAAGTCGGGTTCCTCCACAAGGCGCAAGATGTCCTCTGGCTTGAAGAGCAGCCGTGCCAATCCTCTGCGGCAGGTATCCTGGGCGCGGGCCTCGGTCTGTCCTGACAACAGCTGAACGCAGGCATCGTGCCACCGCCATCCAGATCGAATCAGGCGCCCTGCCGCGTCACCGAAGCCGATAAGCGTGGCCGTTCGCTCGCGCTCAGGCAGACCTCGCAATCGAAAGGATACCGCACCGTCGGTAGCAGCCCTTGGCCACGTCGTCCCTGGTACTAGCACCGCGGCAGGGCGCCCATCTGGAGTGATACCGAGCGCAGCCATCGCTCCGGCAACCCGATCCTTTCGCACGCCGAGCGTGGTCGCCGCCTGCCTTGTGGTCAGCAGATCCAGGCGGTCAGCCTCAATCTGTTCAACCACAGCGACGCTCAGGTGCACCGGCATTCCAGCCCCGGGCGCTTCGACGGAGAGACGAGCGCGCTTAAGAACCTCCTTGAGCTTCGGATAGGCACAGCCCAGCCGATCCGCTGCGTCGGTAAGCGTCAGGCGACCACCACGATCGGCCAAGGGGCCACGCTGAAGCCGCGTTGCAGGGGGACCAGCGTCCATGGACAGGACATGCCTGACTTCGGGAGCCAGGAGTGCTCCAAGGCTTGTCGTGTCGTCGAGGCGAGCAAGCCAGGCCGCGGCCTGTCCGAAGTCGCGACGAGCACCAAAGCGGCCACCGCGAGAAACCCGCCGCGCTGAGAGCCGATTCAGGAATGCGTGGAAGGCATTTGGCCAGGGAGAAAGGCACCCGAAGCCGATACCCACCAGGTCCGCCACCAGCCGAGCGCTCTTGACCATGTGGGTTGGTCCTGGAGGGTCGACGAGTTCAGCGTTGCAGGCGCCGAGGCACATCAGGGTCGACAGGAGCTCGTCGACTGCAAGCGCTACCGGCAGCCCGCACTCCGCAGGACTACCTGTGCCCAGCACCATACCCAGGCAAGCGGCGTGCGCCGCAGCGACGCGCGCACTAACGGCGCTGGCAGGTGCGCGCCGCAAATCATGCCCGCAGGTACACGCAGTGATCGACGTTCCGGTCCAATCCAGATCTTCACCGCAAGCGGGGCACATCGAAATGAGAACTACCCTGTGGACAGGGCAGACCGGCAGCGGGGCGATATCCCATGCCGATCTATGCCACGGCGCGCTAGCAATGCACGCGGGGCACACCCTCCTTATCCCGGTAACCACCATCGACCGGGCTAGAGCGGCTCGTCCCATTCGAACTCGCTCTCCTGCCTTCGCGGCATAGAGCACCCCGCGGAGCGCCGTCGGCGATGAACCGGCCGCTGTAGCAAGCACTGCGGCGGCCGACGTGTCGAATGGGAGAAGCGCTGGCGACGTGTAGTGAAGCCCAAGCGAATTGAGGAACGGCTGGAGTGACAGCCAGCCATTCCTCTCCCCGAGACGGGCGGCAAACCCGAGGAGGCTCTCGCCGTCCCCGGGTTGGCCGAGCCTTAGCCTGAGGGCCACTTTCCTACGCGGCCTCTTCGAGGTTCCCGATGTCGGCTTGGCGCGGCATGCGCCTGCCACGACGCAAACGCGTTTGGCGGCTCGTATCCCTCGTCGGGGGCTCGTAGTCCGCCAGGCTGGCGATTTGGAAGACGTTGACCCAATCCGGGTTCTGGAAATCGCGCCTCCGCTCCTCGACAAGCATCAGCAGGTCCCGGTCGATGACTTCGGTTTCGGCCATCACCGCCTCCATCACGACATCCGCCAGGAAATCCATAAGCCGCCCGAGGTACCCGCCCGTCGCCCAGAACAGCCGATGTGGCATGTCGTCCGTGATGAGATACTTAGCGTCTTGGAGCGGAATCTTTTTCGAGAGCGCTGTCAGTAGTTCAAGCCAATCGGTTCCATCGCTTTCGTTTGAGTCGCCATCCGGCGCATTGTCATCAGCTTTTCCGCCGCCATCCGGTGTGTCGTCGCCAGCGTCGCTTCCATTCCAAACGAACGGCCTCAGGCACTGCGCCCCCATGGAACGCCGCGCGAGTTGTTCATTCAGGTTAAAGGCCATCGCTGCTTCCGGAGTGCCTGCAATGACAAGTGCAATGCCTGCGTTCGCCAGGCTCTTGAACCAATCCGCCAGCTCGTAGGCGAAGTAGCCGGTCCGCCGGTTCAGCAGATGCTGCGCCTCATCCAGAATGAGGACGCGAACTCCCATACCACGAAGGTGGGTCACCAGGAGGCGCGTGAGGTCAGCCTCAGTTTCACGCGTTCTCAGACGTACCCCCAGCGCCTCGAGAAGGGCGCGCATCGCGGCGATCTTGGTGCCAGCAGCAGGAACCTCGGCGTAGACCACTTGCATGATGTCGCCGAGCCGATCCGCGACAGGAGGGTGGCGTTCAAGGAAGCGCTTCAGAATGGTGGACTTCCCGGCGCCTGACTCGCCGATAAGCAGGTAGGTTCTCGCTGGCCGCTTGCTTCCCGGCTCGGGCGGCCCGAAGGCGAGCATGCAGTCAAGGTCATTCGCGACGGCCTGAACCTGTGGCGAGAGGATGTAGTGCCGCCTGAGCTCGGCGAGAAGTTGTGCCGCACGCGCTTGCTTGCTGGCGTTAAGGAAGCCAACTGCGTTCGCATCATCGTGAGACATTTTCTGTTCCCTTCGGTTCAATCAGGTTGCGGTACACAACTGTCAGTCAAACTTCAGCTTGGAGCGCCTACGGGGCAGTTGCAGGACGACGCCCGTGTTGTGCTTAGGCTTCGGCCGCGCAGGCACCTGGGTCGGCTTGGTCGTGATAGGGTTGCCGTCCTCTCCGATGTCAGTGACCTTCCCGGTCGGTGCGGGGTAAGTCGCGTTCATCTTGGTCGACGTGAGGCCGTTCGCGTCGCGGACCCGCGCAACGTCAGCGCGGAGCTTCGCCTTGGCATCCGCAAGCATCGCAATCGTCGCTACTTGTCGAGGCTTCAAGGCCAAGCGAGCCCGTGCCGCGATTTGGTGATGCTCGGCGAGGCTGAGACCAGAGGCGTACTCCCGGTCGATGCAGGGCACGGGGACGTAGTGCCCAGGGCGGCGGAAATCCTCGACGTGGACCTCCGCGAGGTCGTCAGGGTTCACGCGAACCTTCACCGCGCGCGGGGCCTCAGGGTCGTTGAGCATTGCTCTCAAGCGGGCGTCGCGCGGGTCGCAGTAGTGAAGCCCGTAGAGCTCCACTCCCTTACTGGTCAGCTTGCGGAAGTCGACAGCCGCAAGACTGACCATAAGGTCGTGCGCGGAGTTCGGCAGGCTCACGCCGTTGCGCAGCTTCAGACCCTCGTCCCATCGCTCGTTCGGCGTCTGCTTCGTGAAGGAGTGCTCCTGCTGGCAGTAGAAGTCTGCAATCCAACGGTGGACGATGGCGCGAAGCTGCTCGAGCGTGAGGCACGCCTGGGCCCTTGAGTCGTACTTGCCGCGCATTTTCGGATTGGAGAACGTCGTCCCCGGCAGCTGATGCAAAAGCTCGACGTTCAATCGCCTGAAGAAGCGCGCGACCTTCCCCTTGTACTTGGGCTGTCCGGCGGGGCAGTACTGGAGCGTGATTCCAAGCTCCAGCGCCGCTGAACGGAGCGCCGCAGAATGGAACTCAGGTGCGTTGTCCAGCACGAGGACGTCCATCACACCCATGGCTGGCCAGCGGTTGGTTGCCCGCAGATCCTCAGGGTCGCGCGCCAGCAGCTCATCCTTCGGCAGGATGGCATTACGCAGGCACATCATCGTCGAACGCCAGCCCGCCGCGTCCAGGCCTACGTGGACACCGACAATCATCCGGCTCCACCGGTCTAGGGCGACGGTGATTGTCGGGCGTCCAATAGGGACGCCCGTCATCGGGCAAACGACAATCATGTCCATCAGGGTGTGGTCGATTTCCACCTCGTGCAGAAGGTGGTCACCCTGCGGGCCGCGTCCTGAGAGTCCATGCTTGCGGTCGGCCTCCAGGCGACCGTAGACGGCGAGAGTCCTGTCTTCCTCTGAGATATCATTCAGCCTGCGGTAGAACGTGCGCAGGCTCGGAATAGGCAGCTCGATTGTTTGATCGTTGCGCTTCTTCCGCAGTTCGGTCTGCCTCAACCCGACGAGGCGCTTGAACTCCTCGTACGCTTCATTCTTCGGGCTCGACGTGGGTACCATGACGAGGTCGGCGACAACCTGGTCAAGGATGGTCTGGACCTCGTCGCCAAACTGGTCACGTTCGCCACCGCATGCATGGTTGCGCGGGACGAGAATGCGGACATCCGAGAGGTCCTCGAAGCCCAGCTCCATTGCGCGGTGCGCCCACCGGCGAAGCGACCTGGTGCTTGGAGGCGTCACCTCTCGCGGCGGCTTCCCTTCCGCTTGGTCGTTGTCCTTGAGCTGCTGGCACACTCGTGCCGCCAGTTCCTCCAGACCCTTGTTCGACCACCGGCGCCGATGGAGTTTGAACATCTCCCGGACAAAGGGGAGCTTGAACTCCGCAGCAGCCTGCGCCTTTTCGCTCAGGCTCTCGTAGGCAAGCTCGAGCAACTGCTGCGCTTTCTCGGAGAGCAACACCAAGTGCCTCTCGATGCGCAGCGTCCCTTCGCTGTACTCCTTCACAAGAGCCTTTTCTTCGAACGAAGAGGTTGACTCGTCGTCAACGCGCAAGAGGTTGATTTTGCCGTCCTTTGCTCTGGACAGCACGCGGTATCGTACCCCGTCACGCACGAGGTGGTCGTCCCGACGCAGACGCAGCATGGGAGCCATTGATTGGTTTCCTTCCTGAGGGCATTGGGAATGCGAACCGACGTCCGAGGACAAATCGAACCCTGTTCGAGGTCGACGATGAGCTTGCGACGGAGCACCAGAACCAGAAGCTCCTCGCGGCGCGCGTGTGGAATGAGCCGCTCGATGCAGCCAAGTGTGCTGCCTCCGCGCAGGAGGACTGCCTCGCGCACAAGCAGGTCGAGCCCTGGACGGATTGTCGCTCGGCGTGCAGCCAGTACCTGCTTCGCCGAAGCGACCCGGCGACCGAAGGCCGGGGACTTGCTGTTCACCAGCTCGTAGGTGATGCCTTCGCACGCTAGGCTTGCCTGAAGAACTGCGGTCCGATGATCAACCGCGGCACGCGCAGCGGACGACAGGTCCGACCAGGGCTTGACCTCGCGTAGCACGACGCGGCCGTCGTCGAAGCGGACCTCCGCGTCAGGAGTGTGACGGCGCTCCGTACCCTCATCCGACCAGCTGACTGCATCTGGTTGGGCCCGGGCGGCCACGACAGAGCCGTCCGCCTCCAGAGTCATCCAGTGCTCGAGCTCGCCTTGTGACTCGCACGGCACCAGGCAACCCATCAGCGAGCTGGGGAAGAGGCGGGTCACGCGGAGCGGGCTACGCGTCACGATGCGCCGGGTAGGTCCCGCACTGCCATCACGAGGCAGCATCTCCCGGGGAATCTTCCTTGAGATGCGCATCAGCCCTGCTCCGTCCCACCCGACCCAGGGGAGGTGACGCCGAGGCATGCTCCTCGCTTGAGGTTGTCTCGGGGCATTGTGTCGGGGGCTTCGGACCGATTGCCGAGCGAGGTCTTCGACATTGCAATAACCTGCAGCTCGAGTGCTTGAGAATCCTCCTCGACGGGGTGCCTGAAGCCAGATGAAGGAAACGGTCGCCGCAGAACATCGAGACCTAGCTCGATGCACGTCGACACGAACGCCGACGTATGAAACTCCACGCCATTGTCGACGACGACCGTAAGCGGCCGTGTGCTTGCTGGATGCGTATGTGACGGAAGACGCGCGGCTGCGCGCAGCGCAGCGCGCACTAGTTTGGCGTAATCGGCTGCCTTTGGCGGCCCTGCCGTTACTGTCGCGGCGAGCAGCTCGCGCGAGGACAGCAGCGTTGCGGTGCCGATGAACGGCGTCTGGGCACTGCCGTCTGCGGCAGGGACCAGGACGTCCGCTCTTGAAAAGTACTCAAGAAGCTCGGCGGCCTCTTCCCCGAAGCTGTCGCGGATGATGGGAGCGCGTGCCGCGCTTGCTAACCCTGTCTCAGGTGCGCAGTCAGCAACACTATGGCTTTCACTTGCCCGTGCGCGGGCCTTGGCCACCCGTGGGGGCGCTGAAGTCTTGGCACCAGCGTGCCGCGTGAACGCGTTGGTTTTCATGACGGGGCTCCGTTGCTCGACGCGAAATTTCAGACACGACGCCAGCGCGGCGTCGTATCTGGCTGGTCGGCAACGGAAGCACTCGCGAGGTGCTGGACTGGGTCCCTACAGCACCAATGAACACGGAATGCCCTGGGGCATTCGCCCCAAGGCTGGAAACGTGGTGGTCAGGAGACGGAAGAAACACGGTCGTACCCTCGAAGCTGGCCAGGGCGCCGCGACCATCGCGGCGCCGAAGGTCAGCCAGCTATCGAGGAGTCGACGAATGCGCGCGCGAAGACGCCCGCCAAAAGACGGGCGGGCAGCAGACCGGTGGAGGTCGACACAGCACGCACACTCGGCGGATGACACAGCTCGGATCCAGGGTCAAGAAATTTCGTGATCGGAGCGACCTTGAGTGCTGAGGGTGAGGCGTCATGACCTGCTCGGTCGCCTCGGAGGGCCTCCGCACTATCGACAATGCTACACGGCGGCCGAGGCAAGCCAGTACTCGTAGTCCGCGGACACACTATTCGTCGGCGCCGGATACAGGCAGGGAGCTCGTGGACGGTGGCAGGCTAGCCGAACCTCGCAAGGCCGCTGCGCCACTCTTCCATTGAATTGTTTTTGGTTCGTTCCTACCCTGCGGCCGTGATTTGAGCCGAAGCTTTCGGGTCAGGAGCAGGGTAGCAGTTGACGGGGCTCTCAACGGCCACGGATCAGGGAAGGTCGGACAGCCGCCTCTTCGGCCAGCTTCACCTCGACCTATTCCGCCTTCTCGCTGGACCTGCGACCCGGGTCTTCTACGCCGACCTCTTGGAGCACCTTGAGACCGAGGTCTTCTCCTGGTCGGCGGGGGCCGTGCCACAGGGTGACGTCATCGCGGCCCTTCGCGAGTTCGTCGATCGCCGAGGCAGGGGCGTGCCCCTAGAGGAGGAGGCGGGCACCGACGGCGGATCAGCGCCGGATAGTCGTGCCCACATTGCCTACCGGCGTCTCATTGAGACAGGCTGGCTCATCGAGCACCGTGACCGCTACCGCAAGGTGGTCGACTTCGACGGCTATGCCAGGATTGTTCTCCAGTTGCTCCTGGACATTAAGGCGGGCCGCACGCGCAGCTTTGGCGGCGAGGTTCTCGGGGTCTTGTCTAACCTCGAAGCCGCTCTTGGCGATCCAAGGAGCCGCAGCGAGGGGATCCGTAATGCCGCGCGTGCAGCGCGGTCGTTCGTCAACCACTTGCGTTCGGTCGCCAGTGCGATGCGAACCATCGAACAACAGGTGTCCGGCACGACCGAGCTCGCCTTGATGTTCCAGCGCTTTTTCGAAGACTTTGTCGCTCAGCACTTGGTCGAGGACTACAAGCGTCTCCATACGGATGCCAATCCATTCCGGTTCAGTGTGAGAATTGTCGAGACCAGTGAACAGATTCTCGGCAATGCTCTCATCCTTGACACGCTAGGCGACGGCTACGTCGCCGAGGGGCGTGCTGCTGACATTCTCGATGCACGCGCGGTCATTGAGGATGAGCTTCGCTCCGTCATGCGCGTCTTCGACGCGTTCGAGCAGCACATGCAGCTCATCGACGCGGTGAACCGCCGTATTGAAGGGCGCGTCCGGAACACCGTTCGGCACATGGACCGCATCGGTGATGCCCGAACCGAGGACATCGTAGCAGCGATGGTAGCTGTCGGGCGTGCCGCCGTGACTACGCTACCAGGTGGGCCACTGCCGCTGCTTCTCGATGCCCCGCCGTTGGGCCCGGCGCACCTCTTCCAGAACGCGAGGAGGCGATCGCCACCGGAACGTCGGCCCATACGCCGCAGTGCGCCGGATCCGGCGTTTCTTGCCTTCCAGGAAGCGCTCCAGGCCTATCGCGAGCGCATGGACGTGACACCGGCTAAGGCCCGCGCGTACCTGGATCGCGCTCTCGACGGGCGTAAGGAAGCGCGAGCTAGCGAGTTGCCGCTAGCCACGCTGGACGACTTCGTGGTTTTCGAGCGCTTGGCGGTTTTGCCGTGGCTTGGCGACGGGGACCTGACCTCCCAGTACACCATCCAACAGCTTCCGGGCCCCCAATTCTGTAATGACTGGCTATCCTGCGCCGACTTCATCGTCACGCGCCGGGTCGGAGCCCAAGCAGATGGCTGAACTGCAGGAGCTCGAAAAGCTGCTCGAGGCTGAAGGCGACGGGCTGAGGGACGACATCGAGCTGGCCATCCAAGCGCTCCAGTTCCACCAGATCCTCTACGAGGACACCCACGGCGCCAGACGAGCCTACGACGTCGTGCTGCGCCATCGGCCATTCTTCGAGCGGTATTTCGACGCGGCCGGACGGCGGCTGATTGTCGAGCGCAGGGAGGGCATGATTGCGCTCTTGCCGGGACCACGCGCATACGGTTGGCGCGAGACGCGGCTCGCGAAGGACGAGACGCTTACATTGCTCGCCCTGCGATACCTGCTTGAAGATGGCCTCAGAAAGGGGCTGGTGACCGAGTCAGGGCGGATAGAGGCGACCACAGACGATCTGCATGACGCCATTCGAACGATAGCCGCTACTGAGCCACCCAAGATCGAAAGTCGCCTGGTTGAAATACTCCAGGACTTTCGACGACGCGGCATCGTTAGGGTGGGCGCACGCGACCCGGTGGAACGCGTCACTCCCATCGAGGTCCTGCCCGGGGTGCGACTGATCTGCACGGACGAGTTTGCCAAGCACCTCGTCGCCTGGGCGGAAACCGGCGCTTCGGAACACCCGGATGAGGACATCTTCGACTTCATTTCGGCCCGCCGCGGAGCGGCAGGAGGTCCGACCGAAGAGACCGATCTCTCAGATGCAGGCGAACCCGAGACGCAGGCCGAAGTCCATTCGGGTGAGGACTAGCGATGTTCGAGCTGCGTCGCGTCAGTCTGCACAACTGGTACCTCTTCGAGGGCGAAGACCTCGAGGTTCGGGGCGCTATCGCCCTGCTCGGCCAGACCGGCTCAGGCAAGAGCGCCATCCTGGACGCGGTCCAGACCGTAGTCACGGGTTGCAACCGTAGCGCCTTGCGCCTGAACGCGTCCGCGGGCGAGGCACGTGACCGAACAGTGGCCAGCTACTGCTTGGGAGAGGTATCCGACGTCGAAGGGGGCGAGCCGCGCCGCGAATCCAGCGAGACCGTCGTTGCAGTCACTTTCACCAATGGGGCGAACCAGAATGTCTCGATCGGCTTGCTCCTGTCTGTGGACAGAGCCGAGCTGTCCGCCGACCCAGTCCGGGCGCGGTTCCTGATCCGAGGACACGGCTTTGCGCTAGCGGATTTCGTCGAGACGGACACTGAGGGCAATCAGTTCGTGCCAGGGCACGAAGAGCTTCAGAGTCGAATGAAGGCTCGCTTCGGGAAGGCCATCACCTTCCACGCGAGGTCCACACCCTTCGTCGCGGAATTCCTGACCGCGATGCGTCCTCGTCACTCGCCGGATCCGGAGCGCTTTCTACGGACCTTCGCCGCGGCTCTTTCTGCACGCGAGATCAAGGATCCCACGGATTTCGTCCGCCGCTTCGTGCTGGATCAGCGGAACCTCGACATTCAGGGCGTGCGCCAGTCCATCAAGGTGTGGACCGAGCTTCAGGAGGAGGTGAAGAAGCTCGAGAAAATGCTGGCCGCCGGGAAGTCGGCACGAGCGAGGTACACCAATTGGGCTACTCATAGGATCGGGGCCGATACCCAGACCTTCATTGCCAGCTTTGCAGACCGACTTTTGATAGAGCGGTCGATCCAAACCGACGAGACGCAACGGGCAGCCTTCGACGAACGGCGAACACGGCGAACGTCCGAGATTGGCGATATCGAAGCAGGTATCGTGCGACTTGAGCAGCTCAATCGTCGTGACATTGGCCTGGCGGCCACTACTGACGAGGCACGCAAGAGGCAGGCACTGGAGGCCGATCTTCGGAGTGTGCGCACTGAGGTCAGCGTCCTCGCGCGACCGCTGCAAGACGCTTTAGCGCCCTACCTGTGGGTCACCCAGATGGCGCGCCTTGAGGCGCACTTGCCAGCATATGCCAGGGCGGCAGTGGCGGCGGCGGCGGAGCTAGCATCGCGCACATCCGGAAGGCCGCCGCTGGACTGGGCTATGGAAGGTACAGACGTGCGGCTGCTGGCCGAGCGCGTGCGAAAGGTGCTGCAGGCCGATGGCTCCCTTCGGCAGCAGCTGGCAGCGACGATATCGGACCTGACTACGCTGCAAGGCGAACTCGCGGCACTAGATGGACAGCTTCGCGCGGCTGGGGACGGCGGTCCCCTGCTTTCGCGAGAGACAATTGAGTTTCGTGGAGAACTTACGCGCCGCGGAATACCGGCTGTGGCCCTGCCGGACGTAGTGGACGTCTCCGAACCAGAGTGGGCCTTCGCCCTGGAAGCGCTGCTTGGCGCCCATCGTGAGGCACTGATCGTGCCGGTGGCGCAAGTCGACGAGGCCTTTGATGTACTTTACCACAACCGGCAGCGGTTCGACGTCTGCCGTCTCGTCAACACGCGAAAGACGAAGGCCGGTCGGGCTCGGCTGACAGAAAAATCGATAGCTGAAGTCGCCGTGACGAATGATGTCGACGCCCGGAGCTTCATTGACAGCCGCGTCGGCCGCTTTACGCGAGCGGATTCTCAGCAAGAGTTCGAGCAGAGCGACACAGCCATTCTGCGAAATGGCAAGACCTCCTCTGGTCAGTCGCTCAGGGTGTTCCGTGATAGGCGACCGATCCTCGGGCGCACCGCGCAGGCTGCCGCTATCGAAGAGGCAAGGCGGCGACGGGCAGAGGTGCAGGAGAGTATCGAGGGACCTAGTGGGCTAGAGCAGCGTCGGCGGCTTCTCGAGGGCGGGCTTCGGTGCCTCGAAGCACTAGCGTTAGCAGCGGAGCCGGATCGCATCGAGACAGATGCTAGAGCTCTCGAGGACGCGCGTGTCCGTGCCCTCGGCCTGCAACGTGACATCCATGAGCTCTCGAGCTCGGACTCGACGGGCTTGCTGGCGGCGATTGCCGACCGAGAGGAACGCATCGTCGGTATGAAGGATGACATCGCCGCGCTTCGGAAAGACGTTGCGGTGGACAGCGAGCAAATCGTCAAGTTGAAGGTGCGCATTCAGCAGGCCACTCACCGCGCCGCACAATTGAAACAGATGGAGGCCATGCTAGCTGCTCGACAGCTCGCCGAGCGAGAACGCCAAACCATTGAGGCGGCGGGGATCACAGACACAATCCTCGTGGTCCGAGAGCGAGTGCTGAATCAGCTTGGAATCGCGTGGAGCGGGCGTGAGGAGAAGGAGCTCCGCGGTCTCAAGGCGGCAGCGGAGGCGGAGAGTCAGCGGCACAACGAGCAACTAAGAGAGGCACAGAGGAGGGCTGAACGAGAGTTCTACGATTTCATCAGCGATTATGTCGGCCAGAACCCGCTACCACCTGAGGCGGACGAGGCGGACAAGCTGTTCTGGCTCGACGGTCGTGTTCGCCGCCTCGAGGAGCATGAGTTGATGCCCCACCGGGACCGAGTGGCCAAGGCGCGCGAGGAAGTGGAGGTCATGCTCAAGGAGGACCTCCTCACCAAGCTGAACGAGCGCCTTGAGTACGGCCGCGTCCAGCTTGATTCCCTGAACCGGCGGCTCGTTGGCCGCACTTTTGTCGGTCAGACCTATGCGTTTTCGAGGCGCATAAACGAGAGGCTGAAGCCGTTGGCGGACTTGGCCAAGCGCGTTGGGCTCACCTTTGACGGCAGCTATGCGACACTCAGCCAGGCGAAGGATGCCGAGTTCGCAGAGGCGCTGAGGCGCGTCGAGGAGATCGTCGTCAGCCAGGACGATACGAAAGAGATTGAGGACTACCGCAACTACCACGTCTACGACCTGCAGATCCGCAGCGCCGATGGGCGCGTGTCGGATCTGTCGAAGATTGCCGGAAAGCTCTCCGGCGGTCAGAGGCAAGCGCCCTACTACGTGGCCATCGCTGCATCCATGCTTTCGATGTATTTCCCCGGCGGCAGAACGGGCGACAGCGACGGCCTCGGCTTGATCCTCTTCGACGAGGCGTTCAACCAGCTCGATGTCCGCAACACCCAGGCACTCCTTCATCTTTTCCAAGGGCTCGGGTTGCAGGTCGTCATCGCCGCGCCGGAGGCGCACCGCCCGACCTTCCTCGAGTGCATGGACACGATCGTGAGCGTTGTTCGACAGCCCAGCACTGAGGACGTCCTGCTTCGCCCAACCTTCCCCGGTCCCGCCGCCAGGGCAGCCATGAGACAAGAGAACCCGGAGCACCTCGGCGTCGAGGGCTTTCGCGAACGTATCAAGTCTGCCGAGCAGCACAAGGCGGCGGAGTGACAACTGGCGATGTCAGCCGATCAGGCGCGCCAACTTCTGAACAAGCTCCTTGACCGGATTGAGAGTCGGCCAGACCGCGTACTTGCTGTCCACGAGCGGCCGCCGGAGATTCCGAGCGCTGCTGATAAGGCTGCCTTCGAAGCTGTCCTCGCGGACGCCGAACGGGCTGGGGCAATTGAAGTTAAGCGGCACAAGCGCGGCGAGATGCGCCACTTGGTGGACAGGATTAGCCTTGTCGATGCCAGCGCCCTATATCGCTTCCTCGCGCGGTCGCCATTGTCGGACATCGTCTCTGAGGCGGTGTTGGAACTACGACGCGACTTGCCCCACCCACACGAGGACACTGAACGCTGCCTCCAGCATCTTGAGGAAGGCTGGCGCGCAGCGCGCAGCCCATTGGGCCTTCGACCGTCCGATACACAGACGGGTGCCTTCCTGCGATGCCTTGAGGCGGTGCTACGCCGCGACCAAAATGACCGCCGCGATCTGCGGAGTTTCTCGGCACAGTCACTGGGCGATAGCAAGCTGTTGGAGGAGAACCTCGCGCGGGTCCTCGACTGGCTAGCGAAGGTGGGCCGTATCCCCTCTGACCTCACTGAGGGCGAAGCGGCCGCGGCAGCAGGACTCGAGAAATTCCAGCATCCAGTGCTCGTGGCCGGTACTGCCCTGTTCGCGGGTAAGGGGATAGCCGAACTCACCTATGTGGGGATCGCGCCAGACGACACTGGGCACCTCAGCGCACCCGGTAGCCTCCGGGCTGTGCTCACCATTGAGAACTTTGCATCGTTCAATCGCTACGTGCGCGAGGCACTTCGGCCGGACGAAGCGGCTGTCTACACAGGCGGGTTCCCCAGCCGAGCAGTCCTGGACGTTGTTCGGCGCCTGACGTCCGAAAGTGCGCAGCTGTGGCATTGGGGCGATGTCGATCCAGGCGGCATCCGGATCGCAGACTACATGGCGAGGAAGCTTGACCCCAAGCTCCGCCTCCACCTCATGAGCCCGGACTATGCGCTGAAGGTTGGCAGGAGGGCAGGTGGCATCCCTGGTCTCGGGAACCTCTCTGGCTCACCTGACGTGCAAGCGCTTGCAGCGTTCCTCGCCGCCGAGCCGACGGCTCACCTCGAGCAGGAGCTCGTGGACCCAAAGCCGATCTGTTCAGCTGAACTCTGCTAGGCCAGGAATAATGCGGCCTTGGGGCGGGCTACGGCACCTCGCGCTAGGGACGAGTGGCTGCACAAGGTTCGTGGCAAACGACGCAGGCTCAGGATGCAGCGCGGGACTTCTGGAAATCTCTCACAACGCTATCGGCGTCGTCTTTGGAAATCGACACTCGAACTACGTGCGAACTCGATGCCTGAACGTCACGTGGGGTTACTTGCAGCGCCGCTTCAAGCCTGGGGCGTGCGATCTCTTGGGTTGTGCGGCGTTCAAAAAGATCGTGACGCTGGATCCATCCTCGATATTCCTTTAGCGCCTCGTTCGCAGGCGAGTGATCCGAATAGATAAGAGCCCTGATCAGCGCGGCGCGCCGGAGGGTGACTGCCGTATGTATGATAGTATCGCTTGGCGCGGTTGCGGCTCCCACTGTCCAGTAATAAAGACCGGCTCCAGCGCAGCCCAAATCACGAAATTCCGGTACTATGGTTCGCATCTGTTCAATCAATTCAGGAAACACCACACTCCAAATTCCACTGATGGCTGGCCCTCTATCTTCGGTAAAGAGGCGCTTCGTGTAAATTAGAAATGCTTTATTCTGCTGCTGAGCTGCTTCTAGCTGCTTTCGGTATAGCGGTTTAAGTCGCTTTCCTTCTAAATCTATGATTATTATGTATAATACGTCGTCCAAACCGGCCTCGGAAAATCCATCCATGATTTCACATATCGCCTGCCCAGAAACTGCCGTGTCTATAAAGGCGAATTTCCGGCCGCGTGGTATTCCGTCGATCTGGTAAGTATTGGCGCGCGGCTCTAGCGTTGGGTGTGCGCAGAATTTGCTACGCAAATAGACGTAGAAATTATAGAATGGATCGGTGTTCGGCGCTCTCAACATTCCCGCGACTACTCGACACCAAAATCGGCGAACGTCGCGCGGGCTCACACCGATGTCTAAATTCCCAATATCAGCAGTGAAGGGTAAATACATCGCTTTGGTGATTGGATTGGATAAGAACGACCTTACAACTCGGTCAAGACCGCCGCGATGGTCAGAGCGCTCGCGGCGGCTGGTCCAATAAACCGTACAGGCGTCGACGATCGGCGCTGCCCCCCGGCTCGGGACAATGAGGAAATCAAACTCGTTGTCGTGCATGGTTTCGAATATAACGCTCACCTCTTTGCACGCCTCAGCGTATGAAATTAGGTTGTCCAAAGAGATATCATCCACCTTGCGGCTCCTTCGTGTCTCGACACCATTTGCAGCCAGCTCGTGTTCCGCCCCCTCAAGTTGCCCCTTCGAAACGTGAGCCGGACCGTGCACCATGGGGCTCCCACAGAGTCCCGAGCTGCATGCGTCCTCCGCGCCATAAAGCCCTCGTCGACAAGGCCGTCTCGGCCTGTCTCGCCGCCGTCGAGATCTACAACAAGCCTCTCTTCCCGCATCGGGAGGAGGTCTTCGCGATCATGATGATTAACGCTTGGGAGCTCCTGCTCAAGGCGCGTATCCTGAAGGAGGGCGGCAACAAGATGCGCGTTCTCTACCAAATGGAAACGCCCGACACGAAGGCCGGGAAACCCGGACGGCGGCAGAAGATCCGCATGACCGGCGGCGGCACCCCCCGCACCATCCCGCTCGGCACCGCCATCGCGCAGGCCGCCAAGCTGAAGGCGAACCCGCTGCCGCCAGTGGCCGAGGACAACATCCGGGCGATCGCCGAGATCCGGAACGCCGCCGTCCACTTCGTTAACGCTGACGAGATGCTTCAGGAAAAGGTCTGGCAACTCGGGACTGGCAGCCTCAAGAACTTCGTACGGGCCGCGCAGGACTGGTTCGGCTGCGACCTCTTGGTCCGCTCCCCGCCTCTGGTCCAGGGGCTACGCAACTCGTCGGGCTCGTTCAGCCTGCTTGGCGAACGCCCGCGGGGTCAAGTTCCCCAGTGACCCGTGCGGCCGTTCCTCGTTGTACTCCCTCCTCCAAGCCTCCAGCCGCTCCCGCGCATCGGCCAGCGACAGGAACCAGGAGGCGTTCAGGCATTCGGCCCGTAGGCGGCCGTTGAAGGCCTCGATATGCGCATTGTCCGTGGGCTTGCCGGGCCGCGAGAAGTCGATCTCCACCCCGTTCAGGTAAGCCCACTGGTCCAGCATCCGGCCCGCGAACTCCGGCCCGTTGTCCACCTTCAGCGCCTTCGACCGTCCCCGCTGCCGCGCCAGCCGGTCCAACTCGGCGACCACATCGAAGGCCCGGAAACTCGCTCTCGGCACTATCGAGAGCGCCTCTCGCGTATGGGCGTCGATCACAGTCAGGATCCGGATCGGCCGCCCGTCGAAGAGCGCGTCCGAGACGAAGTCCATCGACCACACCTCGTTCGGCGCCGTCGCCCCAGGCCGCCCCACGCGGTAGCGCCAGGCCCGCTTGCGCCGCGGTACCTTCGCCCGGATCGACAGACCTTCCTCGCTGTAGAGCCGGTAGGTCCGCTTGTGGTTCACAGGCCAGCCCTCCCTGCGCAGCAGCACGTGCAGACGTCGGTAGCCATACCTGACCCGGCTGGCGGCCAGGTCGCGCAGCCGCACGCGCAGCTCGACCTGCGGATCCCGCCGCGAGCGATACCGATGCGACGACCTCCGGAAGCCCGTCGCCGAACACGCCCGCCGTTCGCCCACGCCGTAGGCGCCCTGCAGATGGCGCACCACCTCGCGGCGCACGACGGGCTTCACCACTTTCGCCGCAGCACGTCCTGCAACATGGACTTGTCGAGCGTCAGGTCCGCGACAAGCCGCTTCAGCTTCGCGTTCTCCTCCTCAAGCTGCTTCAGCCGCCGGATCTCCGCCACGCCCATCCCGGCGAACTGCTTCTTCCACCGGTAGAACGTCGGCTCGGAGACGCCCATCTTGCGGCAGACCTCCTCCACCGCGGTGCCGCCCTCCGCCTGGCGCAGAGCAAAGGCGATCTGCTCATCCGCGTAACGCTTCCGCTTCATGGCACCCTCCTCCAGGGATCAGAGTGCCCGAAAAAATCGCGCTCCGGCTGGACCAGTTACCCGGGGCAGGACCACTCTCAGAGCACCGCGTGTTCATGATGCCGCTGGCATTCGTGCAGCCTGAAAATGTGGCCGCGGTGCTTCTGAAAGAGCGCCCGAAAGAGATCGCGAACCTCACGGCCTTCCTCGACGCCTTGGAAAAGCGACACGCAGGCATTGGCGCCGACAAGCCCTTTGTCATGGGGCTGAAGCTCGAGTTCAAGCTGGCGGCCTCGAGGCAGGCCGACGCACCCGCCGTTCGGCTTACCGTTGATCCGAAGGCACCGCCAGTCCGCCTCTCAGAGGAGGAACTGAAGGATCGGTTCCCGCTAACTTACGACACACTCGTCGAGAAGCTCCAGGCCCGCTACTCGGACTTCAAGGTTAACCGGTTGTTCCACAAGCAGCGCGCGAAGCTGGAGGGTGACCCGCGCCTGACGCACATCCGCAAGCTGGATCCCTTTAGCAAGAACTCCTCTACGAAGAGGTTCTACGCACCGGGCATGGTGGACCGCTTCGACGCGCACTATACCAAGAAGTCGGCGACGAACCCCACGCCTGCGGCTGCCGCAGGCACCCCGGCGGCAGCGGCCGCGCCTAAGCGGCCCAAGGTGGCGTAGGTCAGTTAGATCGACAGCCGTGGCGCGGCAAGAAGGCCTGGGCTCCTGCGCCGCCCGGATCGTATGGTCGCTCGATATGACCGAGAAAACCTCGAACGAGCCGCAGTCGTCCCCTGATCCAGCGCCGTTGAGCGAGCGCGAGGAAGCCGCCTTGGCCAAGCTCTTGCCATTCGTCCGATTGCTCGCGCGTATCGTGGCTCGGGAAGAGTTTGCCAAAGCGAAGACCAACCCGGCGGTGCCCGGGCAAACCGGAGCGTCGCGCAGACCTGAAGACTATCAACAATCCCCAACGATCTGTGGCAGCGGCCGCGCGAAACGTGGCCACGGCCATCCAGGGTCAGAGAAGTTGCGCTGAGGCATCTCGTTCGGCATCGTGTTAGCCTCCACTGAGGCGACTTCAATTGGCTCACTTTGGGTGGACATATCTCTCGCGCGACGCTCTTCGCAAAGCGGAGGCGCAGCTTAGCGGCGCTTCGGAAGACGTCAGGGACGAGGTCGGCTTTCTGCTGCTGCACCAGCGGTATGCCGACCGCTTCTTCCCCGGCACATCGGTGCTCCACACGCGGCTTCGCTACGTGCTGTTCGTTCCATGGATCTATCAGCGGCTCTGGGAGGCGCCTCCCAAAGGCGACTTTGGAAGGGCTTTGGCGGACCTAGAAACGCGCCTTGTCGGGCGCCTCAAGGACGCCAACGAGGAAGGCATCATCGGCGGGCGCCTTCACCCCAAGCACTCGGCGCAACCGCCATCAGCCGTCTACTGGACCGCACTGGCCAAGTGGCGAATTCTGCGAATGCCCGAGGGTCGCTCAAACCAGCTATCCCGCGCGCAGGTCCACCAGTTCATCCGTCGCGCTTCACGGGTCTCTCGAGACGACGATGGCCGCCCGCTCCAGGATTTAGAGTTCCCTTTCGTTGGGCTTCCATCTGCCCCGGCTGACTGGGATGGCGATGGACCGCTCAGCTTCAATCTGGGTAAACGTGAAAAGGACTTTTTGCACGCCCGTTTGGCCGACGTGTCGTCGCCAATGCACCCGCATCGCCCGTCATTGCTCTCCCGTCTCGCTGAACAACGGATGGCGTTACCTGACCACGCCTGGGGTGAGGCTGCTCTGGCTGTTGCCGCCGACGATCGGGACGCGTTGCGCCGCGCAGGTCAGGCAGCCGCACTCGCGGCAGTTGGACGTGCGGTTTACGCCGCTTTGCTTGAGAGAAGGGTTGGGCCGAGCAACGCTGGGCTCTCCCATGCCGACAAGCTCGAGAAGGCTTTGGAGAACTTCGCGAGGCGAGCGCATCGTCTCGACCTGGCGGCCATGGCTGAGGACGTCGGTGCATTGCCAGGTGTCGTCCAGCGAGTTCTCAAGGAGACGCACTCTTGGCTCGTCAGCGGCGCCGGGGACCCCGAGCTTCTGTTCGACGCTTATGCGGCGGCTGAAGAGCGACGGAAGGGGCCCCTCGCCAGGCTCCCCCCCACGCTGAACGGTGCGAGACGCCGCGGTGAGTGGGATCGTGACCACCATCCTGAGCCAACCGAGTTGCACTATCGTTGGAAGCGAGTTCGCCAACTGGTTGAGGACCTACACGCTTGACGCCCAAGCAGGATGCCTGGGCGACACAAGCCTTCCTGGACTCCCTGAGGCCGCCGCCGGGCTGGAAGGTGTCCGCGTCCATTCTGGCTACCTACTCGGCGGAGCTGCCTGCAGTGGTGGCTGCGCTGCTCGCATTGGCAGGGCGAGACGATGAGCGCGGGAGAGGGTCGAAGATTGACCTGGCCGAGGCGATCGAGCAGTTGCGCGGCCGGGTCGCCGTTCTCTACCAGGGAGGCCGACTCACCGGGCCGCGCAGCCGTCCCGCCATCTGTGGGCTCCTGGATCAGTTTCTCGTCGGGTTGCCGTACGACGCAAGCAAGCAAAGCTGGCATGCGAAGGTGGCGCTCGTCCGGATGGACGACGCTGAAGAGAACGCGGCATGGCGTCTCTGGATCGGCAGCCGCAACCTAACCGCGTCCGACCATCTTGAGTTCGGTTTGCTGCTGGATGGCAGCAGCGGGCCAAAAGCCCGTGGACAGTCCATTCCTGGGGTTGACGAGTTAGCGCGAGAGCTCGTCGCTCGCGCGGCCCTGCCCGATAGCGCCGCCTCGCTCCTGAAAACCGCTGGAGAGGCCAAATGGGTCACGCCGACGGGTGTCCGCGTTCCCGAAGTACGTCTCCTCCGAGACTCGGAAAGGAGGTACCTACCAGTCGCACCACGCGGCGTCGAAGAAGTCACCGTGGTCAGCCCGTTTCTCCATCCGAGGACCGTTCGCGAGATCGGTAGCTGGGGCGCTAGCAACTGCCGCCGCCGCATACTGTCGACCATACCTGAGCTCGCGCGCGTCTACGCGGCGCAGGGAAACCCGCTAGCCGGATATGTCGAGCTGCTCGCTCTAAATGGTGCTCTCCAGGCAGCAGAAGAAGCAGAGCTGGACGAAAGCACCGAGGTAGAGGCTGGAGCTGAGCGCCACGAACCTGGCCTACACGCGAAGCTGCTCGTCGCTCGGCGGGGAGACCGCCTCACGATGTGGGTCGGAAGTGCCAATGCCACGGAACGGGCGTGGCGAGGCCGCAACGTCGAGCTAGTCGCTCGAATGGAGGGGCCAGCGACACTGTATAGCGGCATTGAGGCGCTTCTCGGCACAGCGAGGCCCGTCACACTCGAGCAACTTGCGTCAATTGGAGCCGTCACTCGCGACGAAGCGGAGGAGCGGCTTGAGGCGGCGCGCGCTCATGTCGTCGCCACCTGGACCGGAAGGCTGGTGCACGAGGAGGGCATCTTCCGGCTGGCGTGCGACAGCCCGCCGCATTCAGCAGATACCGAGATCGGTCTTCTTGTCGGCCGCGTGGTAGGGCCGATGCAAGTTTGGCCTCGGGGCGCGGGGACGATATTGCTCGGCGTGGTGCCTCCAGCTGAACAAACGGGTCTGGTAACCCTGAGTCTACGCCTCGCCGATAAGGAGGTGACTTGGCTTCAGGGGTGCAGTGTCCATCCGCCACTTGGTGAGCTTCGGGACCGTGCAGCACTTGCCGCCTACTTGGGCGCCAGCGCCTTTCTGGTCTGGCTCCGGTCTCTACTTGATGGAGAGCTTGCAGATGGGGATGCTTCGGGGCCTTGGGACGCAAGTGGTCTGATTGGACGTGCCGAGCCCCCGGATAGCGCCGACCAGCCGGAGCAGATCACCGTCGAGGAGATACTGAGATCCTGGGCGAGGGATCCCAGCGCCTTCCGTCTGACCGACCAGCGAATGCGCGACTACCTGC
Organism: Falsiroseomonas sp. HW251; assembly: GCF_050563545.1. Taxonomy (NCBI): domain Bacteria; kingdom Pseudomonadati; phylum Pseudomonadota; class Alphaproteobacteria; order Acetobacterales; family Roseomonadaceae; genus Falsiroseomonas; species Falsiroseomonas sp. HW251. The sequence continues at coordinate 3,096 of NZ_JBNXUM010000047.1, read as the reverse complement.
AAGAGGTAATCCTTCGCGTCGACCCAGCGGATGCCAAATCTGCGGCACTCCTGCGCGACGTCGGCGCCGCCTGGGACATGCTCCGCTCCGAACTCATAGGTTCTGCCTAGCGATGCGACCGCGCAATTTCCAAGCGGCCACGATCGCCGCAGCAGTCCGGGTACTCGGCGACATCTCAGGTCCGCGACGATTCCTGGTGGCGGACGAAGTTGGTCTGGGAAAGACGGTCGTTGCCACAGGCGTCGTTGAGAGGCTGGCCCATAAAGCCGGAAAGCCGATCACGGTGTTCTATGTGGCAAATGGGCCGACGGTGGCCCACCAGAACCGGGACCGCCTCGTCGACTTTCTTCCTCGTGACGATCGCAAGCGCGCCATCTCTAGGGCGGACAGGCTCGGGCTGATTCCTCTGACCGCGCGTCCGCGCGGCCGGGTGGTCGTTTACTCGCTTACCCCTGGAACGTCGTTCCCCGACTCTAATGCACGCCTTTCCGGCGGGAAAAAAGAGGAGCGCGCCTTCATCGTGGCGCTAATTCGTAGGGCGTTGCCACGGCTTTTGCCGCGCATCAAACCGAACGTCCTGCAGGGCGGGGTTGCTCGTGAAGAAACTTGGTTGGCCTTGTTGGACGCCAAGCGTAAGGCCGCGAACGACGCCCCCAAGGGACTTGTGGGTGCTTTCCGCGTCGCCCTGGGAAAGGAGTTCGGTCAGCCAGTTCGGGAAAAGGTGGCCGAAGCCTCGTGGAGTGAGAGCGGTAGAAGATTTGCTGGGCGCCTTCGCCGTGCGCTTGCGGAAGCGGCGCTTCTGGCGATGCCACCCGACCTCATCATTTTTGACGAGTTCCAGCGATACCGTGCTCTCCTGTCGAATGCGGGTAGGTCCGACCGCCTAGTGAAAGCGCTTCTCGACGGCCGCAGGGGCAACCCGCCTGCGCTCCTCCTGCTCTCTGCCACGCCATACAGGCAATACGTGAGCCGGTGGGAGGAGGCGCGAGGGATCGAGGCGCAGTCCGAGTTCTTCGAACTCATTGAGTTTCTAGCCGGTAACCGCGGAGCAGACGTTCGACGCGACGCGGAAGATGCATTCCGCGCCTTCGGGAGCGCTCTACGCGGCATCGCGTCACTTCCGAGGGCATCACCAGACCTGCCGGTCGTAGAGCGGCAGGCGCGAGATGCCCGCGAGGCGATCCACCGTATCCTCGCTCCTTTGATGGCCAGAACGGAGCGCCGCATTACCGCCGCAGATCTCGATCGCACCCACCTGCTCCAAGCTCCGCTCCAACCCAGCGATATCCGAGTGTACCGACATCTGATTGAGGGGTTCGCCAAGGTGGACCGGAGCGATGCCATTGCTTACTGGTCGTCGATCCCGCTTCCAGCGCAGGCAATGGGTAAGCGCTACGAAGCGAGCAGGCGTGCGAAGTTCCGGAGAGACGGTAGGTTGGTGAAGCTTACACCGGGAATGCGAGATCGACTTGAGGCTCCCACGGCTTGGCCAAGCCCCAAGCTTCGGGCTCTCGAGGAACTCGCAAAGCCGGAGTATCTCTCCCTCCCGTGGTGCCGCCCGTCGAAGAGTTGGTGGCCGCTCGGCAAGGGATGGGAAGCCCCCCAGGACACGAAGATGCTCGTCTTCTCCCGCTTCAGAGCGACGCCTCCAGCGGTAGCCGCCCTGACGAGCTTTGGTGTCGAGGCGCGCTACCTATCCAAGGTTCGGGGCGGCTACGAGGGTAGTTGGAACCGCAGCCGTCTCGAGGCGGGCTCGCGAGGACCGTCGGTCATGGCTCTCTTCCATCCTTCGCCGTTCCTCGCCTTGGCGACGGATCCACTTCTTGGCGCGGGTGGCACTCTCTCGCACGCACGTACCGCTGTATCGAGGCAATTGAAGAGCGCGCTGGCAGCCCTCGGCGTAAAAATAGAGACAGATCGTAAGGCACGCGGGCGAGATCGTCAGGCGTGGGAACTCATTGCCGGACTGGACAGGCTTGCCGGGTACCAGGCGCACAGTCGTTCTGCGTGGGATGGCGTCACTGCCGCAGGAATGAAGGACGTAGTGGCGCGATGGCACGGAGCGGTGCCGCCGACGGGGCTTACGCGCAACGAGTTCAGGAAGGTACTAACGTATGCCATGAGTGCACCGGGTGCCGTCCTCGCGCGCTCGGTCTTGAGGCATGCACCTGACAAGCTGTTATCAGCCGGTCTGCCTGAACTCGTCGACGCATCTTGGAACGGTCTGCGGCTGTACCTGGATAAGTCTGTCTTTCGAGCGCGCCTGCCCGGCAAGACCTTCCCTGAGGCTCTGCTGCAGGCGGTAGTCGACGGCGGCCTTGAGGCGGCGCTCGACGAGCACTTATGGCTCCGACGGGGTACGGAACCGAGCGCGGAAGCTCTCCTGAAGGACTTGAAAACGTCGTTCGGAGTCGGCCGGAGTTCATTCCAGTTCGACCAAGTCGGCGCTGTTGCTACGGCAAGGAAGCTCCGTATCCGGTGCCACGTTGCCGTGCCTTTCGGAGCGACCGAGTCTGCGAAGGATCAGAGGGACGCCAAGGGCGAGGACAGAGCCGACGATCTGCGTGTCGCGTTCAACTCCCCATTCTGGCCATACGTCCTGTCCACTACATCTGTTGGGCAAGAGGGCCTTGACTTTCACTCCTGGTGCAGCCGGATCGGACACTGGGATTTGTGTTCCAGCCCGGTCGACCTGGAGCAGCGGGAAGGCCGCGTTCAGCGCTTCGCGAGCCTTGCAATCCGTAGGGCTCTCGCAGGGCTCACAGGTGAAGCCGCACTCGCGCAAGTCTCTTCAATGCACGAATCGCTCTGGAGTCGAATTCAGGCGACCGCGGAGCAAGAACACGCGGACGATACGGGCCTCGCGCCTTGGTGGACCCTGCCCGACGCGGAGATTGGCAGGTACGTCTTCGGGCTAAAGATGGGACGCGATAGCGCGAGGCACGCGCGTCTTCGGGAGGCGCGGCTTCTTTATCGTCTCGCTCTAGGTCAGCCTAACGCTGAGGATCTCGTCGACCGGCTCGCCTCCAGCGATCCCGCGCGGCTGTCTCTGCTCAGGGAGCTAAGTCTGGACCTCTCCGCGCTACGGCGGGAGCG
>NZ_JBNXUM010000046.1:0-40595 GCF_050563545.1 Falsiroseomonas sp. HW251 | reverse complement strand
ATCAGATCGGCGAAGAAGCGCTCGACCTGATTGATCCAGGAAGCGCCGGTGGGCGTGAAGTGGACCTGCCAGCGCGGGCGCTTGGCCAGCCAGTCGCGGACCGGCTTGGTCTTGTGGGTGGCGTAGTTGTCCATCACGAGGTGGACATCGAGGCCAGGAGGCAAGGCGGCCTCGACCTGATCGAGAAACCGGCGGAACTCGCTCGATCGATGCTTCGGGTAGCAGCGCCCGATAACGGCGCCGGTGGCGATGTCGAGGGCGGCGAACAGCGATGTCGTGCCGTGCCTGGTGTAGTCGTGGGTGCGGCGCTCGGCCTGGCCGGGCCGCATCGGCAGCAGCGGCTGGGTGCGGTCGAGCGCCTGGATCTGCGACTTCTCGTCCACACAGAGCACCAAGGCGCGGTCGGGCGGGCTCATGTAGAGACCGACGATGTCGCGTACCTTCTCGACGAAGAGCGGGTCCGACGAGAGCTTGAAGGTCTCGCTCCGGTGCGGCTGCAAGCCGAAGGCGCGCCAAATTCGATGAATGGTGGAGGGCGCGTAGCCGACCGCCTTCGCCATCGAGCGCAGCGACCAGTGGGTCGCGCCGGGCGGCGCTGTCTCCAGGGTCAGGCGGATCGTCTCGGCGATGTCGTCGTCGCCGATCTTGCGCGGCGTGCCGGGCCGCGGCTCGTCGAGCAGCCCATCGAGGCGGTGAGCAGCGAAGCGGCGCCGCCATTTCGAGACCGTGTTCGCGTCCGCTCCGACCTCGGCGCAGATCGCCTTGTTCTCCAGCCCGGCAGCGGCGGCCAGCACGGTGCGCGCCCGCCGCGCCATCGCCTGTCCGGTACGATGCGCACGGGCCAGCGACTGCAACTCCCGCCGCTCCGGCGCCGTCAGTTCGATCGCTACTGCCGCCTTGCCCATCGCCAGCCCCCACGACCAACATCAGAATCGTAGGGACTTCGCGATCAGGACAATAGATTCTCAAAGGAGGAAATCACGTGGCAGCGAAAGACGTTAGATTTGGCGCCAACGCCCGTGAGCGGATGATCCGAGGCATCGACATTCTGGCCGACGCGGTGAAGGTCACGCTAGGCCCGAAGGGCCGGAACGTGGTGCTCGACAAAAGCTACGGTGCGCCCCGAATCACCAAGGACGGCGTGACTGTCGCCAAGGAGATCGAGCTGGCCGACAAGTTCGAGAACATGGGCGCGCAGATGGTGCGCGAAGTGGCCTCGAAGACGAGCGATGTCGCCGGTGACGGCACCACTACTGCAACCGTGCTCGCCCAAGCCATCGTCCGGGAAGGCGCAAAGTCGGTAGCCGCTGGCATGAACCCGATGGATCTAAAGCGGGGCATAGATCGCGCGGTTGCAGCCGTTGTCGGCGAGCTGCAGAAGAACACGCGAAGGATCAACGCCTCTGCTGAAGTTGCCCAGGTCGGCTCTGTCTCGGCGAATGGTGACCACGAGATCGGCGAGATGATCGCCAAGGCGATGGAGAAGGTCGGCAACGAGGGCGTCATCACGGTCGAAGAGGCCAAGAGCGTCACGACCGAGCTCGACGTCGTCGAGGGCATGCAGTTCGATCGCGGCTACGTCTCCCCGTATTTCATCACGAACGCGGAGAAGATGACCGCGGAGATGGAAAACCCCTACATTCTCATCTTCGAGAAGAAGCTGTCGGGCCTGCAGCCCATACTTCCCCTTCTCGAAGCGGTGGTGCAGTCGGGCCGTCCGCTGGTGATCGTGGCCGAGGACGTCGAGGGCGAGGCGCTCGCGACCCTGGTCGTGAACAAGCTCCGCGGCGGCCTGAAGGTCGCGGCCGTGAAGGCGCCGGGCTTCGGCGATCGTCGCAAGGCGATGCTGGAAGATATTGCAGTTCTCACCGCAGGCGAGGTCATCAGCGAGGATCTTGGCATCAAGCTGGAGAGCGTCACTCTGGCCCAGCTCGGCCGCGCCAAGACGGTGCGGATTGAGAAGGAGAACACCACGATCATCGACGGCGCGGGCGATAAGGACGCCATCCAGGGTCGGATCGGACAGATCAAAGCGCAGATCGAGGAGACCACCTCGGACTACGACCGCGAGAAGCTGCAGGAGCGGCTGGCGAAGCTCGCCCGTGGCGTGGCGGTGATCCGCGTCGGCGGCTCCACCGAGGTCGAGGTGAAGGAGCGCAAGGATCGCGTTGATGACGCGCTGCATGCAACCCGTGCCGCAGTCGCCAAGGCATTGTTCCGGGTGGTGGGATCGCTCTGGCATGAGCCTCCAAGAGAATCGGTGACCTTAAGTGCGACAACCACGATCAGCAGGTCGGCATCGAGATCGTTCGCCGCGCACTCCAGGCTCCACTTCGGCAGATCGCCGAGAATGCCGGTCAGGATGGCGCAGTGGTTGCCGGGGAGGTCCTGCGCAATGACACCTACGAGTATGGGTATGACGCGCAAACGGGCGAGTACAAGGATCTCGTGGCAGCTGGCGTCATCGACCCGACCAAGGTCGTGCGCACCGCGCTGCAGGGTGCCGCCTCAGTCGCGGCGCTGCTGATAACGACTGAGGCAATGGTGGCCGAGCGTCCGAAGAAGCAGGCTCCAGTCAGCGGTCCTCCCGGCGGCGGCATGGGTGGGATGGGCGGCATGGGCGGCATGGATTTTTGAAGTCCGCCGCCCGGTGCTCGCTGCCCTGCGCGTGGCTGCGGTGCATTCCGCGTCTCCGGCGACGCGCCTCTACGCAGCCCCGAGACGTCACTCGCTCCGCCTCTTGACGGACATGACCGTTCGCCCGCGCGTCACCCGCTCGGCTACGCCGTCATCAACGGCGTTCGAGGGGCCATGGCATCATGCTCGAAAGCGGGCATGATCAGCACGGCGTCCCTCGCGCGTCCCCTACATCGGCTTGAGGTCCATTGCGCGGGTGTAGCCATCGAGCCGCGGCAGGTGACGGCGGTTGGCGCGATGCGCCCAGAGGTGCATCTGGTGGTGCAGCGGGATCAGCGCGACGTCGTCGCGGAAAGCAATTTCGGTCGCCCGCACCAGCAGCGCCTCCCGCCTGCCGTCATCGAGCTCGGTCAGGGCCTCGTCGAGAAGCGCGTCGAAGGTGGCCGAAGAGTAGCGTCCGCGATTGAACTGGCCGCGCCCCCGCACCTCGTCCACCGAGCCGAGCAGAGTGAGGAGCGGAGAGGTCGGCTCGCCTGTCTCGACGTTCCAGAGCCCGGTCCAAACGCTGAACTCCCGGTTCCGCCCGCGCGAGACATGGACGATGTGTGGCATCGCATCGACGCCGGTCCGTACGCCGATCCTCGTCAGCATCTGCGCCACCGCCTGGCAGATCTGCTCGTCGTTCACGAAGCGATTGTTCTGGCAGTGGACGGTCAGCTGAAACCCCTGGGGGTAGCCGGCCTCGGCCAGCAGGGCACGGGCGCGCTCGGGCTCGTAGGGCGTGGGCGAAAGCGACGCCGCGTAGCCATAGGTGCCTGGCGGCATGAACTGGCTGGCCAGCCTCGCCTGGCCACCCATCACGCGTTCCACGATGGCCTCTCGGTTGATGCCGAGACTGAGCGCCTGCCGTACGCGAAGATCCGTCAGCGGATTTCGGGCCAGGGGCTGGCCGTCGGCGCCGCGGATGCCCGGCGGCACGCGTTCCGTCATGTCGAGGTGGAAGCCGGCAACGGCGGGCGCGACCAGCGTCGAGACACGCAGCCGAGTATCCGCGCCGAGCCGGGGCAGGTCTTGCGGCGGCGCCGCGTCGATGAGATCGACGTCACCTGCGAGCAGCGCGGCGACGCGGCCGGCGGGCTGGGCGATGTTGCGGAGCGCGGCGCGCTGCCAGGGCTCGGCCGTGCCCCAATACGCGTCATTGCGAGTGAGCCGGATCACCTCGCCGCGCGACCACGAGACCAGGCGGTAGGGCCCGGTGCTGATAGCCGCTCGGCCGTCGTCACGGCTGGTCGCGCGGCAGAAACCACGGGCACTTGGCTCAGATAGACGGGCATCAGCGGGAAGGGAGTCTCGGTCCGCAGCAGCACGGTGCGCGGATCGGGCGTTTCCACCGCCGTGATCTGGCGGAGATAGACGGCGAAGGAGGATGGGCTGCCCGGGACGGCCGCAGCGCGTCTGAGCGTGAAGGCGACATCCTCTGCGGTCAGCGGCGCGCCGTCATGGAATCGCACACCTTCGCGGAGCGTCAAGCGCCAGGTCGTCGGCGTCTCCGCGGACCACTCAGTCGCAAGTGCGGCTGTCGGGCGTTCGCTGGCATCGAGGGCAACCAGCGGCTCGTAGAGATGCGCTGCGAAGCCCTTGTTGCCGCCGAAGTTGTGCCAATGCGGGTCGAGGCTGTTCGGAAAAAGCTCGAGGCCTATGCGTGCTTCCTGCGCCCCAGCCGGCGCAGCGAGCAGGGCAAGGGCGCAGGCAAGCGACGCAAGGCGCATGGCAGCAGGATCCAGTTGCGACGCCGGCAGCATGCAGGCGGAGGTGCCCCGGCGCAATCTCGACGCGGATCGATCCCGACTTCGCCAGAGCCCTTGTCAATCGCGGCAGTCTTGGGTGGACTTTAGACGTCAGTCGTCTTCGGACTCTTCGTCGCACTCCTCGTCCTCGTCGGCCTCGACCCAGACCCAGCCGTTGATCCAGTAGCCGCCGCCGTCTTCCTCATCGACCGGGGAGATGAACGGCCCCTCGATGTCGACATTGTCCCGGTGCTGCTCGTGCGCCGCCTCCATCTGCCCCTCAGTCGCTAGGTTGGAGGGATCGTTGAGCGCGTCGAGTTTCGCCGACAACGCCGCAACGTTCTCCGCCGAGGCATCCCTGACGACAACAAGGGCAGCCAGGATGGCCTCGCGCAGCGGTGTGCAGGTCATCATGACCCTTGCGTTCGTGCCATCCGTAGAATACTCGATCGGCTTGAAGGAAAGACGGAAGTCCTCCGCCGGGTCGACCTCGCTCACTCGTCGTCCTCCTCGTCGATCTCCGCATCCCAATCGATGTCATCATCCTCGCCCGATCCACCAACGCGCTCGGCGTCATCGTAGAACCCCACCGCATGCGGCGTGCCGGTCAGCGCGGGGATGCGGAAGATGTGGCGCGGCGTCATCCGCTTCATGTTGCGGTCCAAGCGGCTCCGGTCATTCGGAGCCTTCGTATCGGTAGTGCTCAAATATTCATTCCCAAAAGAAAAAGAGGCTGCCGGTCTCGAACTCAGACGACCTCTCTTGAGCACTCACCCGTCTCCTATCGGAGGTCGCCGGCGAGTTCACCTGAATTGGTCGATCGTCTGTTCAAGCGACGTCCTGATCCGCCGCATACGATAGGCCTAGAGTTGGTTGCAAGATCTTTGAGCGTTCGTCGATTTCTTGCTGAGCGGCACCAGCCCAATCCACGTCGCGAGCTCTCGCCCGGCTCGGAGCGTCGAGGCATCCGCGAGCGACAGCCCCGCCTTCTGCCTGGCAAACGAGACCGTGCAGAAGGGCAGGATGGACCGGACCGTCTTCCTCGCCCTCCGGGGATGGCCGGATCGAGTGCGTCCGTAGCTGATCAGGTAGGTCGACTGCATCCACAGCGCGGCGATTATAGGCATTCGGATACGAAACGGTGTGAGCGTTAAATCTGCAGGGGTCGCTTGCAGCGTGGATGCTGGCGCAAGCGACGCCGAACGACGTACACGAGCTTTCCACCACACCACATCAGGGTTGACGATATGGATGAAACCGACTTCGCGATGCTGGATGCCACGCATCGCTCCGCACCTTGGCGCAGCGCGCGACCGTGCACGGTGAGCAGTTCGACCGGCACGGCACGAGAGCCGACCGGAGCAGTCTGACATGGCCACCTATCACCACAAGATCGCAGCGCTCCTGCCGCTCCCGCGAAAGGCCGCCGACTTCATCCAGCAGATCGAGACCGCGCTTTGGCAAGTACTGTCGGACGAGCCCGACGTCACCTTCCCGAATGGCGTCACTGCCGAGGAGCGTGAACTGCTGGAGGGCACATCCCCGATGAGCTGTGAGATTGAATGGCACGCGGGTGATAAGTGGACACCCGCTGGCGTCTGGCTTGCCGGAGACGAAGGCGACGCGATGAGCCTTGCCCAGATCGCACAGGTCGCGATCAGGCATTTCGATCCCTCGCTCCTGTGGGGCTTCGAGTGGAGCTGCGACTGTTCGCGGCCGCGCCTCGATGCCTACGGCGGCGGCGCTGCTGTCGTTGGCGCCGACCGCATCTTGGCGTTTTACACCTCGGATTGGTTGGCGCTGTTCAGCGATGTGACGAGGGTGCGATGACGCGAGCGGAGTTCACTGCAGCCGCTTCCGCCATTTACGCCGAGGCGGTTCGGCTTGCCGCAATGCCGTACCCTGATGATGACGAGCACGACGGATCCGGATCTGCGTGCGAAGCGTATTGGGAACTGGCCGACGAGATCGAGGAGCTCGGCTTGAGTCTAGGCCTCTCGAATTTCGAGGTAGGCGCTCTGATCGACGCTGCCGAATGTGGATCCGGATACGGAACCATCATAATTCTCGCTTCAGAGCGCTTTCACACAACAGGATCGGCATAGCGGAGCCACTGCGGCGCATGCCGGCTAAAGCTCTATGTCACTGGTTACCTCTGGCGGAAGCCTAGCGACCGAGGCCGCCGATAGGGTCTGTCGGCCGTGCAGCGGATGCTCAGCAGTCGCAACATGGAGCGCACTGCTGATAGCGGCGGCATGGGCTCAAGGGTCTTACAACGACGACGTCGGAGGGCGGCGTCGGCGCGCCGCCCGTCAGGTCCCGCGAGGAACCACTCATTGTAGAGCCAACCGCTTATCGTCCGAAATCGCCAAGAAAGCTTGTCGAAAGGCCTTGTGCCTGCCCGCGCGTTGCGCCATGTTAATGACAGCATTTATTGGCGGAAGAGAGTTGGGTGGACATAGAGGAGCTAGCTCGTGAGGCGGATGAGACGCCGCGGCAAATCCGCTATCTCATCTCCCTCGGCGTCGTGCCGCCACCGGAGGGTGGCCGGCGCTTCGCCTCCTACGGGCCGACCCACCTCGCCGCCGTACGGCGCTATCAGGCGCTGCGGGCCCAGGGCTACGCGCCGGCCCAGATCACCGCGATTCTCGACGTCGCGCGCGCTGCGGCGGAGCGCGTCACCGTCGCCTTCCCCCTCGCCCCAGGCGTGATGCTGCTGGTCAATCCGACCGCGCTCGGGCCTGTGCCGCCGAATCCCGACGACGTCGGGCGCCTCGCCACATCCGACCTCACGCAGTTCCTCGCCGAGCGTGCCTCCAGGGAGACCGACGATGTCCCGTAGTGTTGCCATGCAATCCGCCGATCCGCTTGGGCGCTATCGGCATCTGGCAACCGACGGCGCGGGACGGCCGATCCCACTCGCAGCGACGCGCTTCTCGGTCCGCATCCTCGGTGGCCTGGCCTTCGTCACGGCCGAGCGCAGCTTCCGCAACGCCGAAGCCTCAAGCATCGAGGCGACAATGACCTTTCCGGTGCCGCTGCACGCCGCCCTGATCGGGCTGACAGCGGACATCGAGGGACGCAAGCTGACCGGTCGTGCGCGGAGCCGAATGGCGGCACGGGACCACTACGAAGCCGGCATTGCAAAGGGCAGGGCGGCCGTGCTGCACGAGGAGGTGCTGCGTGGCGTGCACATGATCTCGGTCGGCCAGATACGTCCGGGTGGCGAGGCGGCCGTGGCAGGCCTGTTCGTCGTGCCGCTGGCCGCGGCGTCGGGCGGCAACGCAAGCCTGCGTATCCCGACCACGGTGAGCGACATCTACGGCCGCAGCCCGCTGCCGGATAGCGACGACCTCGTGCACGGGCCTGTGCTGCACGAGGCGGAACTGGAGGTGTCCTGCCTCGATGGTGGCGCATCGGCAACGCTGCTCGGCGGACGGCTGGAGGGTGGGCGCGCCAGGGTACGGCTGGACGCTCCAATCGAAATCCTGATGACCGGTGCCGCGCTCGGCATCCCCTTGGTCGGCATGGCCGCCGACGGGCGTCCCGTCGAGCTGACGGTCGGGCCAGCGCCAATAGGCGATGACGAGCTGAACGCGACCTGGCTGCTCGATATCTCGGGCTCGATGGTATCGCCCGCGTTGCGCGAAGACGGCGCCCCAGGCCCGAGCAAGTATGAGGTTGCGCTGTGCGCCCTGGCCGACATCTCCAACAGGATCTCCGGGGCAGATCGCATCGCGCTCTGGGAATTCAGCGACACGTCACGCCGGATTGGCGAGGCAACGGGTCCGGCAGGGGTGCGCGAGCTCATACGCCACGTCTCCCCGCTGCAGGGCGGCACAGAGATCGGCGGCGCGATCGCCGCCTGCACGCGTGACCGCGCCACTAGCGACGTGCTGATCGTGACGGACGGCCAGACCTATGCACTGGACGTGCAGGTCGCGGCGCGTCTCGGCGCGCGGTTCACGGTGGTGCTGGTCGGCGAGGACGCGCTGGCCGCGAATGTCGGCCATCTCGCCGCTCTCACCGGCGGCCAGGTGTTCATCTCCTCGGGCCCGGACCTGCCAGGCGTGATTGAGATGGCTGTCGCCTCGATGCGGGCACCGCGCCGCGCTGCCGCCTACACGGAATCGGGGCGCCCCACCGAAGCCGCCGCAGCTTGTGCGGGTGGAATGCTGGTGGAGGCCCGCTGGTCGCCCCGTGTCGCGGAAGGCCTAGTGGCTGAGCCGACAGATCAGGCCCGAGCCGTCGGAGCCTATGCGGCGTGGCTGGCGCTGCCGAGCATGGCGGAAGCGGACGCTGCAGCGCTTGCTGAGGCCGAAGGGATCGTCAGCCATCTGACCTCCCTGGTGCTGGTGGACGACGCAGGCGAGGCGCAGGACGCCATCCCCGCCCAGCGCAAGGTCCTGCTGACGACGCCGCGCGTGGCGTGCGCGCCAATCGCGCGCGCGGTGGATTGTGCACCGGTTCTGCCAAGCCAAAGGGTGGCCAGTCCGGCGGTTGGGCCGGCGAGTGCTGGATCCATGAACAACCTCTTCCGGAGGGCGAGCGGCCTCATGCGCCGGGAGTTGTCCGAAAGCGCGCCACCGCGATCGCCACCGGCAGCAGCACGGATTGCGGCGGCGGAGGAAATGGGTATGGACATACCCACCTTCCTCCGCCGGCAGTCGAACGACCGCGCCAGCGCGTTCCGCGCGCCACCGCCCACCGCGCCGGCGCGGCGCTCGAGCAGCACGCCGTCAATCGTCGACCTCTCCGTCGCACGAGGGCGCATCGGCTGGGGTGCCGAGCCGGAGCGGCTGCGTGCCGGCGATCTCAGCGGCTTGCCGGCTGGCCTCGTCGCCGCCCTCCTCCGCGCGGCGGAGGTGGACAGCGTGAAGTCGGTCGCCGGCGCCCTGGGTGTGCCGCCCGTTGTCATCGTGCTGGCGCTTGTCGCCCGCATCCAGTCGCATTGGGACACGGCGGCTCGGCGGTTTGCGGATGCTGTGCTTGACCGCGCGGATCGGCACGCGGTCACTGCCTGCAGCGACGAGTTGGGACTGTGACATACCCAGGGGTGCAACCGCGCGTCGCCCGACGGCCGACCTGCCGAAGACCTGAACTGGATTGTGCCTTATAGGAACGCCAACGATGACCAGATTGGCGGCCAGCGACGACCTGCGCCGTGCGTCGGCACTGGTCACGCTCTGGAGGACATTGGCCGTGAAGCGTCGCGACCTCTTGAGATCGGGGCTGCCGTCCGGGGCCGCCATGCTCAGCGCGATCGGGCAGCCCGCGCGTGCGGCGGGACCGGCTGCTCCACCGTTGCTCGCTGGCCCATGGCTCAACAGCGCGGCGCCGCTCGATGCCGGGGCACTGCGCGGCAAGGTGAGCCTGGTGAACTTCTGGACCTACACCTGCATCTATGCCCTGAGGTCGATGACCTACATCAAGCGCTGGCACGAGGAGTACGGGCCTGCCGGCCTTCAGGTCGTCGGCATCCACACGCCGGAATTCGGCTTCGAGCATCTCCGTCCGAATGTCGAGTTGGCGCTGCGCGAGTACGGCATCCGCTTTCCCGTCGGCCAGGACAACGACTACCGAACCTGGCGCGCGTGGAGCAACCAGGCATGGCCGAGCTTCTACATCCTCGATCGGGAAGCGTGGATCGTCATGCTGCGCGAGGGCGAAGGTCACGCGATGGAAATGGAGCGGACCATTCGCGGGCTGCTCGGCCGATCGCCGGAGGTGCCGCGGCGCGACCCGCCAGACGATATGGATGTGTCCAGGATCGCTTCGCCTGAGATGTATTTCGGTGCAATCCACCCGACGCCGCAGGAGTCCGGACAGTCGCCTCGCCGAGGCCTGGCTACCTATGCGTTCAGCTCCGGCGGACCGCGCCTGAACCGCTACGAACTCGACGGAACCTGGCTCCGAGACGGCGAGCCGCTCGTGCTTCGCTCGGACGAGGGCAGGCTGCGGCTGCGTTACTCCGCCGCGAAAGTCCACCTCGTCATGGGCGCCCCTAACGGCGCGACAGTGGGAGTGAGGTCCGGAACGGAGGACTGGCGCAGCATTCGCGTCGGTTGGCCCGCTCTCTACACGGTTGTTGACGGCGCGCGTTACGGCGAGCAGGTCATAGAACTCGAGGCCATGTCGCCAGGCCTGGCCCTCTACAGTGCGACCTTCGGCTAGCGCGCTCGGTCCACCAGGAGGAGCTTCGCAGGATGGTAGACAGCTACGATGCGGTCGTGATCGGCAGCGGCCAGGCCGGTCCTTCGCTGGCCGTGCGGATGGCGAAGCAAGGCCTCCGGACCGTGCTGATCGAGCGCGAGCACCTCGGCGGCACCTGCGTGAATGATGGCTGCACCCCGACGAAGACGCTCGTGGCGAGCGCACGCGTCGCCCACCTCGCCCGCCGTGCTGCCGAATACGGCGTGTGTATACCCGGCGAGGTCACCGTCGACATGGCCGCCGTCAAAGCGCGAAAGGACCGCGTGGTCCAAGCCTCGGTCGACGGCCTCGGTACTTGGCTAAGGGGGACGAAGAACCTCGAGCTGGCCGTGGGCGCGGCTCGGTTCGTGGGGCCGCGCACGGTCGCGGTCGGTGCGCGCACGCTGAGCGCGCCGCGCATCTTCATCAATACCGGCGGACGTCCGCTGGTGCCGGACTGGCCCGGCCTTTCAGACATCCGCTTCCTCACGAACGTCTCTATGATGGAGATGGACCGCGCGCCGAAGCACCTGATCGTGGTGGGAGGCAGCTACATCGGTCTCGAATTTGCGCAGATGTACCGCCGCTTCGGGTCCGAGGTAACGGTTCTGGAATACGCCGACCGTCTGATTGCACGCGAGGATCCGGACGTCTCCTCCAGTATCCAGGAGATCTTGGAAGCCGAGGGCATTGCGATCCGCTGTGGCGTTCGTGATGCCAAGGTCGCGCCGCACGGATCCGGTGTGCGCGTGGACGCCACGGCAGCCAGCCAAGCCCTCTCGGTCGTTGGGAGCGATCTGCTGGTCGCGGTCGGGCGACGGCCGAATGTCGAAGATCTGAACCTCGACGCGGCCGGGGTGCGGCTCGATGCGCGCGGCTTCATCGCGGTGGACGACCAGCTTCGTACAAGCGCGGAAGGTATCTGGGCGCTTGGGGACGTGAACGGGAAGGGGGCGTTCACCCACACATCGTACAACGACTATGAGATCGTCGCTGCCAATCTGCTGGACAAGGGCGCGCGCCGCGTCTCGGACCGGATCACGGCCTATGCGCTGTTCACGGACCCGCCACTCGGCCGCGTCGGCATGACGGAGGCGGAGGTGCGTGCGGGCGGCCGCCCCGCACTGAAGGCACATATGCCGATGACCCGCGTCGCGCGCGCTCGCGAGCGGGGCGAGACACAGGGCTTCATGAAGGTGCTGGTCGACCGCGAGACAAAGCTCGTCCTGGGCGCCGCACTGCTTTGCATCGAAGCCGATGAGATCGTGCATTCGCTGCTCGACATCATGGCCGCGCAGGCGCCCTACACGGTGATCGAGCAGGCCATGCATATCCATCCCACCGTGAGCGAGCTGATCCCGACCATGCTCGGCGAGTTGAAGCCACTGACTTAACTGACTGTGTGGGAATGCTGATCAGGCGGCGATGCGACGGAGCATGAGCAACATAGCGCTTCGGCACCGAGCTGATCGTGCAGGTCGGCGGCGTGCACGTGGGCAAGCAGGACGAGGCCGGCGGCATCAACGAGGATGTGCCTCGTCCGTCCAGCGGTGCGCTCCGCGGCGTCGTAGCCGCGCGCAGGGCCGCCGACGCCGGTCGCCCGCACAGCCGGTCGCGCCAAGGACTACATCGCCAAGCCCTCCAGCGTGCCGAAGCTTCTGGCTGCCATTCGGGCACAGCTTCGGACTTTCGACCAGTCCACCGATGCGGTCTTCACTATCGGGCCCTACGCCTTCCGGCCGAGCGCGACGCTGCTCCTGCAGCCGGGCCGCAATCGCAAGACAGATAGTGGCTACAGGCTGAACCTCGCCATGGTGTAGTGCCGGGGTAGTGGTCGCGCCAATCCTGGCCGGCGGCCGGAACGCGGAGCTGACAGCGATGGACCGCCGATGGCTGCTAGGCTTCGCGGGCGTCGCAGTGGCGGCCACGACGCTTTCCCATGCGGCCAAGGCCACCAGCCGGCGCGGTGGTGTCGCGGACAGCGCGACCGCCACCCGTGCCCTTGCGAGAGCCCTCAACGTGCGCCTGCCAGAGCGGCTGCCGAACGCGGCAGAAGGCCCGAACGGGAAGGGCTTGAGCGGATGCGGCCGGCGGAGCGGACCGAGCTTCCGCCAGGCGAGCGGGCGCTGCGACGTCGGGTCGAGCTGACCGCGTCAGTTCTCGCGGGAGCGTCGCGTTATCTGGGCCCGCTCCAGCGATGCCGCCTTCCGCCGTTCCTCCCGCAGCACCTCGATCGTCGGTTGCCACCAGCCCCGCGCCAGATCGTCCGGGGAGGGCGGTGTCCGTGCTGGCCATGCCTTGAGCAGTTCGTCGCGGCTGGGCCTGCGCCAGGTCGCCCAGATCAGCGTTCCTGAACCTCCGGTGACGCCGGGGTAAAAGCGCTCCGCGATCGCCGTCTCCACGACCTCGCCGGTGATGCCCTTGAACACCAGGCAGCCGCGATGCGTCGTCAGCACCTTATCGAGCGGGGGTAGGGCGTCGTCCAGGATCGGGTAGCGCTTGCGACGGCGCTCGGCGGCCTCCGCTTTTCGCTTCTCGGTTTCGGCCGGCGCCTTCTCGTTCTCAGCCCGCCGGCGCCGCTCCTCGCGCTCGGCATAGCGGGCGGCTTCCTCGATGGCGGGCCAGCGCTTGCGGAGATCCTCGACGGACCGGAACGGCACGCGCCAGGCCTTTAGCGCTGGGTCCCAACTGGCCCATGGCACTTCCCGCAGTTCGGCGATCACCGTGCGCGAATACGGCGTACGGACGACGAAGGTGTCCGCGACCTCCAGGTAGCGGCTGGTGAAGGGATCGAAATCGAAGGCGTCGCGGCCGCGCTGGTCGGCATAGGCCAGCACGCCCGACCATTCCCGTCCCATCCACTGGGTGACACGACGCTCGGCCCGGATGCCTGGGACGAACCAGGCGCGAAGGTCATCCCGCCACCGCGCTTGCGGGAAAGCTTCGCGGAAGCGCTCCACGGTGAGGCGGTCATAGGGAAAGGAAGCGGTCGCGCCTGCTTCCTGCTGCCAGACGTTGAAGTCCGTGGTCCGGTCAGGCATGGCGTCGCTCAGCTCCGCGGACGGGCGCCAGGGCGACGCTGGCGGCCAGCGTATCCTCGGTCAGGGCGCGCGCCCAGTCGGTGGGCGTGCGAGTGGTGGCGCCGCGGGCGGCTCGGCCGATGAGGGTGCCGGCGATGGCGCCGACAAGGCCGGCGATCGCTCCGTCCCGCCGGGACGCCTCGCGGCCGGCCATCGCCGCGCCGCCGGCTGCTCCGATGGCCATGCGCACGAGGAAGGAGGGCGGAATGCGGCGGTCAGGCGCGAATGGCATCTTGTCGCCGGCCATCTCGCCCAGCGCCGCCAGTGTCGCGGCGCCTCTGGCTTCTGCGCTGGCCGGGATCCAATCCTCCCGAAGGCGCCCGCGCGAGGCGGCCCAGGTGAGGGCGGCGGCGGCTGACATGCTCCGCATTCCTGCCAGGAAGCCGACGCCGAAAGACGGCCAGAGCCCGGCCATGGCGTCGCCTCTTACCGTCTGGACCCCTTCCTGCCGCGTCGTCGTTGCCTCCTCCCGATCCGGGCAGAAGCGCTGTACGCGTGACTGGTTGCGATGTCTGGAAGCGGGGCTACCCCTCATGTCGCGAATGGGCGGCTACGCCGACCATCGCGAACGTATGCGGCGCAGCGCCAGCGCCCACCGCCGGCTGAAGGAACTCCGGCGCTCGCTGGTCACCTTGCGGCGCAACGCGATCCAGGTCGCAGCAATGCTGGCACGGGCGGATTGCACGAGGCGCCGGCCCAGCGCCCGGGCCGTGACCCAGGCCGGAATGTTCTCCAACGTGCGGTGCCCGAAATCCAGCAGCCAGACGACCTTGGCTTCCAGGCGCGAGAACCAGCGGACCTGGACCATCTTCGGGCGCGCGATCGCATAGACCCGCGTCGAGAACGCCGCGCCGACGATCTTGCCGCCAGCGATCGTCAAGGCTGCCCAGACATAGTGATGGTGCGCCAGCAGCCAAAGTTTTGCGACCTTCAGGATGGGAATGATCGGCACGAATGGCAGGATGAAGACCGCGATCACCGCAGGCGGACTGAGCCGATCGACCAGCTGCTCCAACGCCGCGAAGATCGGAAGGCGCGCCAGGAGCCTGCCTAGCGCAGAGACCCATTCCAGATCGTGGCTTCGAGCAAGACGAAAACAAGGGCGAGAACCACCAACAATGGCCGCAGCATTTGCCCTGCCGATCGGCGCATGGCCCTCATTGATTGAGCTCGCTGATCTGCTCGCCTCAATTCCTCAGTAATTCCTCAGTGACGAGTCTGGCCGACCTGAATTCAACGACATCCTGTGAAGCCGTGCCGAACCGCCGTAGCAGGTCGTCCCACGTCGTCGTCACGATCTGGTCCGCTGCCGCGTGCCGGAGCGACAGCTCAATCCATGCATACGCGTCCAGCGCGGCCGGCGAGGCAGACAGTTCTAGCACAACACGTCGGTCGAGCGGCACCGCGTTGTCAACCAAGCTGGAAAGGAACCTGGTGCTTAGCCGGACACCGGCGCGCCATCCGAGGTCGCCGACACGGCGTCGGCTCCGCGCGTCGAACACACTGACTTCAGCGCTGCCACCGTCTGACAACAAGATCCGCGCCGCCTGGAGACGCTGCCACTCATCGGCCAGATCGCGTGTTTTCGGATCAATGCCTATCGCAGCGGCAAGCAGCGTCTCATCCGTGCCAAGCTCGACGACCACGCTATTCGATCTGAAGGCTGCATCGCAGATTTGCATCATGCTCAAGCGCAAGATGCGCCCGCTCGGCACCATGTCGTCGCTGGCATTGGGTTCAATGCGAACGGCTCCAGCGTCGATCTCGCGCTGCCACGCGCCACGCGTGGCTCGCATCGGCAGCGCCATGCTGCAGAATAACGCATGCACCCAGACGACAGCGTCGGCCGGCTGCATGACAGCGGTAGCCGACGTCCGTGCGCGCGGAGGGCGATCCAAGCTCATACTCGCACAGACTCACTTAAGGACGAGAGGAAAGCGCGGGGTCCAGGGCGCACAGCGGTGACCTTCTGCCTGGGCCGCGACCGGCTCCCGGGCTCCTGCAGATAAGCCCTAGCGTCCGGCGAGCAAAGGCCAGCCCTGCACCAGGGGGTGCTGCGGTTCAGGGCGTGGCGCCGGCGTTGTCGAGGCATGATGCAGCCGGCGGCTGCGTCTAAACCTCACGAGCCTGCGGGATGCGAGCCGAGGGCCGGCGGCCAGCATAGCGCGGCGCGTCAGAAGCCAAAGCGCGGCTGAACAGTCCAACACGGTCCCGACATGTGCCGTTGCGTTTGCGACAATTCCGGTCCTTTGGCTTGGCCTCGGCGCTGTCGAGTCGCACCGGCATGCCTTCGACGATCGCGGCCCCAGGTTGCGAGCGGGTCATGGGCATATTCTTCGACAGAGCCATCTCTGGGAACCGGCCGCGTGCTGATGTCCCGAGTGCCGCCATTGCCGCACTGACCAACAGCGAGACGAGCAGCAGGAAGCCTGTGGTCGCGAAAAGGCCGACGCTGAGCAACCTGGCCCGAACGAGATAGGATGTGGAGGCTGTCGAGCCGCACGCTGTGCGTGACACCCGTCCAGCCAGGGAGTTGGCTGGTCGAGCGCTGGCGCCCGGCCCTCAGCGTCCCAATTGATGGCAGGGCACGGCGACGCGTCGAGGAGACCGACATGAGCGGACCATGGCACTATCAGATCCGAGTTTATCTTCCGGAGGAGCTGGCCGGCATCGCCAGGACCGAGCCAGGTGCTCCCGTGCTCCGGCCGCTGGTGCAGCTCCTCCAGGCGAACGACGCAACCCTCGTCAGCCAGTTGGATGCCTTCGAAGCCTACGTTGCGCAGGCTGAGAAGGAGAACGCGGATGATCCCCTCTGCAAGTGGACGAAGGCGACGCTTGCCGACCCCGCCAAGCGGCTGAAGCACATGAAGGCCTTCGCCGTTCGCATCGCCGGTCAGGAGGTCTACGCCGCGGAGCGCGCCAATGCGCTCGAGGCTGCGCTGCAGCCACTCGTCGGTGGTGGCCTGGTCGAGCGCCTGTCCAGGCACGACACCAACCCCGCCGTTAACCTCGCCATCCCAAACGAGTATCGTACCTGATTCCGCGTGGTCAGGGCTGCACGGCGCAGGCGTCACCGGCGCCGCGTGTGCGCTGCGGCAAGGGACGGGCGAAACCCGAACTCACACGAGCGCGCTGAACCTGCGCGGCCAGCGCGTCCCAGTCTCGACGCTAAAGTCTGGCATCACGAGGATCGCGTCGCCCGCGCGCGCGGGCGCTTCTCGGCGATGATCCGTGCCAGCGTCACCGGCCGGAAATCCCAGACATCGACGCCGACATCGACCTGCCGCGGCATCGGTGTCAGGCGGCCGTGGCTATGACCGTGCAGATTGAGCCAGCCGCGGCCCATGTTGCGCCAACTGCGGAAGGGACAGTGGCAGAGAACGAGGCCGAGGCCGTCCTGCTGGATCTCGGCATAGTGCTGGACGCTCGACCAGCCCGCGAGGGTCGTGGTCGCCGGGGGATCGTTGTTGCCGGTGACGAGGTGCTTGCGGCCGTGCAACCGGCTAAGCAGCCCCGCCATCGCCGCGTCCGCCAGGCCGAGGGCGAAGTCACCGAGGTGCCAGACCTCGTCATCGGGCGTCACGGTCGCGTTCCAGCGCTCCAGCATGGCCGCGTCCATCGCCGCCACCGATCCGAAGGGCCGCCGATAGAGACCTCGCGCCCCGCCATGCCCGAAGTGGGTATCGCTGGTGAAGAAGACCGCCATAGCACTCCGATCCAGTCAGTCGCCGCAGGCTGCGCGGACCTGAAGCAAGCCGGGTATCCGTGACGACCAGCTGTCGTCTCAGGCGGGCCGTCGTGCTTGGGAGGAACGCGCTGCCGACCGATACTACCACCAGCCTCGAGCGAAGCTCGACACCGAGCCAATGCCCCCTGTATAAATACCAGTACGATCCATATCGCGCAGGGCATATTGGTTCCGGTGACCCACCGGGCAAAGCGCAGCCGGAAGTATCCCAGACGTGGACCTCGAGCCACGCACCGACCGGCGGCAAACGGGCAGCGCGGCCCACCTCCCTTTCGTCACCTTCGCATCCTCACAAGGGCTCTGCTGGCAAAGGAGCGACGAGACGCCGGAGCGGGACGAGCGGACCCGAATAGGCACCTCAAGAGCGGAGCTATGCCTTGCTATTCGGCAACTCCGCGCATCAGCCGGTCCCTCGAACGGCCAGGCTGGTGAGATCGCGCCTCAGAAAGGCGCGTAACCGTTTCACAGACACGACACTGGGACCGCAAGGCTTGGTGGGTCATGCATTTGCAGTCCCACCATCCGCCCCGTCAGGTTCACTGCTAGGTGGTCGTCGTCGAGATGGGTGGCAGAGCAGGGTCACGGGAAACCACCTGCGCGGGTAGGACCGCAACGTCAGCGTTCGAGCACATCACACTCAGGGATGATGACGATCTTCTCCTCCGTTCCTCGATCCAGATTCAGCCGTCGAAGGAGGGGGGAGGAGATGCACGGCCAGCCTAGGGATAATGACGCGGGAAAGCTAATTAACGGATGTAGCATGCAGCGTGCCAGAAGCGCTGCGCGGCGAGCCGGAGCGGAGCGAGTGCAAGCGAGCGAGCGACGGCGAGGTGCAGCAGCAGCACGAACGCGCGGCGAAGCAAGCGTTCGGGCTCAGAGTATTTCGCGGAAGGCGCCGTCGATGTGGTGCCATGCAGTTCTCCACCCGATAAGCGCCTGCCTTTAAAGCGGGACTGTGCCCGCGAGTTGATGAGCGACTCAGCTTCGTAAATCGCGGCGTGTCGCCGTCCAAGTGATCGCTGTCTGGTGCCCACCCTGCGGCACGCGTCTCTGATAGTGCGCTGTCGCGGCTGGGGGTTCGCAGGCGGCGCCGCAATGGCGTCGATCGCTTCGGGCCTTGGCGACGCTGGCCTGAGGGTGTCCGCTTTTGACGACCTGACCGTGACAGCGGTGGGCCGCGACCGCGGCGAGGTAGCGACGGCCGTAGAAGCTATTGCGCCGACTGTGGTGCACCCGCGGCTCCCAGAGAACTTAGATGCAGCTCTTAAGTTAGGTCTTTGCCCGCCACCGCCAATCGCACGCGCTGTATTGGAAGGCCGGACGTCTGACCCGACGTCCGTCGCAGCCTTATGCGGCCGCCCGCGCAGGCTGATCCACCTTGGCCAAGCTGGCTGACAAGGTTTCTTTTTCGAAGTCGCCGCACATGATCGATTTCGCTGCAGATCGTGCACCATGCGCATTCGCCGATGGCTTCTCCTGCGCGAACCACCAGCGATAGTCCTCCCAAATGTGTGCCTCCGATATAGATGTCTGGAACGGCATCGAAGCGATGGGCGAAGCGCTGCTCGAAGGATTCTGCTAATCGTGGGCGTCTTCGCACTGGCGAGGCTCCTGACGACGATCGGGCCAGCTATCCTGCTTCTGCTTGCAAGGGCGTCCCTCTGGGCTGCTCTTCTGCTTC
Organism: Falsiroseomonas sp. HW251; assembly: GCF_050563545.1. Lineage (NCBI taxonomy): Bacteria > Pseudomonadati > Pseudomonadota > Alphaproteobacteria > Acetobacterales > Roseomonadaceae > Falsiroseomonas > Falsiroseomonas sp. HW251. The sequence goes on along the minus strand of NZ_JBNXUM010000046.1, from coordinate 21,470 downwards.
TGTTCAGCCGCGAAAAAATGCCTCTGCTGCTGGGCGGCGCGGTCTGCTGTGAGGACGCGCTACTCGTCGGCACTTTCGCGCCCGTCTGTGGTTTAGCTGGCCATGCATTGCCTGGCTGTGGTGACGCCGATAATACGTTTGGATTCTCGCTGCAACGGTCTCTACCTGGCGGCGCCTTCGGGCGTCGCTGGCGACAGATTGTGCAGGCGCATCAGGCGCTGCAGCGCGGGCAGGTCTGCCACGCGAATCAGCCTGACGATCTCGAAGTGATGCTCCGTCGCCTGCTGCAGCACGGCCAGCGTGTTGCGCTGTCGCGTGATGGCCACCGGCACGCGCCCCCGCAGGTCGAAGAGCAGCGCGACTAGTTCCCGGTTGGGGCAGGGGGCCAGCATTAGGCGGTGGAATTCCAGGTTGGTCGATTCGTGCTGCTCGACTGTGCCGTGCAGCAAGGCGTCGCGATTGCGCTCGGCCGCCTGTTTCAATGCGGCGAGGCTCGCCTCGTCATGGCGATCGATGACCATCCCCGCCGCCTCGACCTCCAACACAGCCCGGACTTCCATGACCTGCCGCAGGCGCTCCGCGTCGAAATCCTCCACGCGGTAGCCGCGGTTCGAGAGATGCTTGACTAATCCCTTCTCGGCCAGGCGATCCAGCGCTTGGCGGATCTCGATACGCGACGCGCCGTAGCGCCTTTCCAGGTCGATCTGCTTGAGCCAGGCCCCGGCGCCGAGGGCGCCGATGCCGATGTCGTGCTCGATGGCACGGGCGACTGCCCGCGACCGTTCGGAGCCCAAGGCCTGGCGCGGTGCGGTGCCGTTCATCCGATCCTCTGCGAGCCGGGTTGACCCCTGCGGCCCTGAATGGCACAAAAATTGGCGCCAATCCAGTTGGCAAGAGGACAGGCGATGCTTCGGAGCCCCGGCTGAGATGGATGCCAACGGGCCTGCCCTGCGCCTCGGCGTCGATACTGGCGGCACCTTCACCGATATCTGCCTTTACGACCCGCGCAGCGGCCGCCTGTCCGTGTGGAAGCTGTCGAGCACGGTGCGCGACCCCAGCGAGGCGATTGTCGCCGGCGCGGTGCAGGCGCTCGGCGCGGCGGGCGGGCAGGGGGCGCAGGTCGCCTATGTCGGCCATGGCACGACGGTCGCGACGAACGCGTTGATCCAGGGGCGGCTGGCGCGCACGGGCATGATCACCACTTCGGGGTTCCGCGACGTCATCGAGATCAGACGGCAGATGCGGCCGGCGCTCTACGACCTGCAGGTGAAGAAGCCGGCGCCGCCGGCGACGCGCGACCTGCGGATCGAAGTCAGGGAACGCCTGCGCTTCGACGGGAGCGTGGCGGTGCGGCTGGACGAGGATGCGGTGCGCGCGGCGGCGCGGCGGCTGCGCGAGGCCGGGGTGGACGCCGTTGCGATCTGCTTCCTGTTCGCCCATCTCGCCCCGGCGCACGAGGCTGCGGCGCAGCGCATCCTGGCCGAGGAGTTGCCGGACGCCTTCATCACGGCCTCGCACGAGGTCGCGCCGGAGTACCGGGAGTACGAGCGCTTCTCGACCACCGCGGTGAATGCCGCGCTCGGGCCCGTCATACGAGGCTATCTCGGCCGCCTGACGCCGCGGCTGCGGGAGGCCGGCATTGCCGCGCTCCCGCACCTCACGCAGAGCAATGGCGGCGTGATCTCGGCCGAGGCGGCGTCGCGCCAGCCCGTGCGCACCGTCCTGTCGGGGCCGGCGGCCGGCGTGATGGGCGCGATCGCGATCGGCGCGGCGGCGGGCATCGGCGACATCATCACCTTCGACATGGGTGGGACCTCCACCGATGTCGCGCTGATCGCCGGCGGCCGCGCGCAGATGGCGCGCGATACGGAGGTGCATGGCCACGCGCTGAAGGTGCCGATGCTCGACATCCACACCGTCGGCGCGGGTGGCGGGTCCATCGCCCGCGTCGATGCCGGCGGGCACCTGAAGGTCGGGCCGGCGAGCGCCGGCGCCGATCCCGGGCCGGTCTGCTACGGCCTCGGGAACGAGGAGCCGACGGTCACCGACGCCAATGTCGTGCTCGGCGTCCAGAACCCGACGCATCTGCTGGGCGGGCGGATGGCGATCGACCGCGCGAAGGCCGAAGCGGCGATCGCGAGGCTGGCGGCAAGGCTCGGCCTCGGCACGATGGAGACGGCACAGGGCATCCTGTCGGTCGTCACCGCCAACATGGCGAAGGCGATCCGCGTCATCAGCGTGGAGCGCGGGCTCGATCCCCGGGACTATTTGCTGATGGCGTTCGGCGGCGCGGGGCCCGTGCATGCGGCGCGGCTGGCGCGGGAACTCGAGATTCGGCGCGTGCTGGTGCCGCGCAGCCCGGGCATCCTTTGCGCGATGGGGCTGCTGCTGACGGATCTGCGTATCGACCTCGCGATCGGGCGCATGGCGCGGCTGGCCGAGGAGAGCCTGCCGACACTGGCCGACGGCTTCGCGGGGCTGGAAGCGCAGGCGACGTCCTGGTTCGAGGAGGAAGGGATCGCAGCGCCGGATCGCGGCCTCTCCCGCACCGTGGACATGCGATACGACGGCCAGGCGCATGAGCTGACCGCGGCCTGTCCGGCAGGCGAGGTGACGCCCGCGACCCTCGCCATGCTGCGCGCCCGCTTCGAGGAGGCGCATCGTCAGGTCTATGGCTACATCTCGCCGGAGGAGCCGATCCGCGTCGTCGCGCTGCGGCTGGAGGCGACGGGCCGCGTGCCCAAGGCTGAACTGCCGGCGCATCCGTCCGCGACGGCGCCCGCGGCGCCAATCGGCGAGCGCCAGGTCTGGCTGCCGGAGACCGGCGCGCATGTCGCCTGCCCGCTCTACGACCGCGAGCGCCTCGGCCCCGGCCATCGCATCGCCGGCCCCGCCATCGTAGAGCAGATGGACAGCACGACGCTGGTCCTGCCGGGCCAGGCCGCCACTGTCGATCCGTGGCTCAACCTGCTGATCGAGGAGGTCGCGTGATGCGCAGGCTCGATCCCATCACGGTGGAGGTCATCGGCTCCGCCCTCTCCACCATCGTGGAGCAGATGGGCAAGGCGATCATCCGCGCCGCGTATTCCGCCAACATCAAGGAACGCCGCGACTGCTCCGCCGCGGTTTTCGACACCGCGGGCCGCGTCGTCGCGCAGGCCGAGCAGATCCCCTTCCACCTGGGTTCGCTGCTCGGCATCACCGAGGAGACCCTGAAGCGCGTCGATGTTTCGACGGTCGCGGAGGGCGATGTCTTCATCGGCAACGACGCCCATACCGGCGGCGGGACGCATCTCAACGACATCGTCTTCCTGGAACCCGTCTTCGTGGATGGCGCGATCGTCGCCTGGGTCGCGAACCTCGCGCACCACTCGGATTTCGTGGATCGCGGGCACGCGCACATATTCCAGGAAGGCCTGCGCATCCCGCCCGTCAGGCTCTACCGCGCCGGCGTGCTACAGCAGGACGTCATGGACGTCGTGCTGCTGAACTGCCAGGTGCCGCATGAGCGCGTGAACGATTTCCGCGCGCAGATGGCCGCCAATCGCCTCGGCGTGCAGCGCGTGCAGGCGCTCTGCGCGCGATACGGCGTGGCGGTCGTGCAGACCGCCAGCGCCATGCTCATGGACTACGGCGAGCGCAAGGCCCGTGCCGGCATCGCCGCCATCCCCGACGGCCGCTACGAGTTCCGCCACGCCTTCGACACCAGCCTCTGGCCCGAACTGCTGGACCTCGTCGTCGCGGTCGAGGTGAAGGGCGAGGAGATCACCTTCGACTTCACGGGCTGCCCGCCGCAGAATCGCACCGGCATGAACATGGTGTTCACGGCGCTGCAGGCGATCGTCTACTATCTCGTCAAGACGCTGATCGACCTCGACACGCCTGCCAATGCCGGCGTCCACCGCGCGGTGCGGATCGTGGCGCCACCGGGCAGCGTGGTGAACGCGCTGCCGCCAGCCGCCGTCTACAGCCGGCACGAGGTCGCTCAGCGCCTGGCGGACATGATGCTCGCCGCGCTGGCCCAGGCGATCCCCGATCGCGTCATCGCTGCCTCCACCGGCATCACGGTGATGACGACCAGCGGGACGCATCCGCACACCGGCCGCTTCTATGTCTATAACGAGAGCATGGGCGGCGGCATGGGCGCGCGCGCGTCGCAGGACGGGCTGGACGGCGTGCACATGCACCTCACGAACTCCGCCAACATCCCGGTCGAGGCGCTGGAATCCGAGCATTCGCTGATGGTCGAGGCCTATGAACTCGTGCAGGATTCCGGCGGACCCGGCCGCTTCCGCGGCGGCATGGCGATCAGGCGCAAGGTCTCGGCGGTGGATCACCAGGCGACCGTCAATCTCGGCGGGCCGAACAACATCGTCCCGCCCTGGGGGCTCGATGGCGGGATGCCGGGTGGCCTCGCGCGGATCGAGCTAGCCGAAGGCGTGACGCTGGAACGCCGCAACGGCGTGATCGGGCCGGGGCAATGGGGCGCGTCGGTCACCGCGGGCGGCGGCGGCTACGGTGACCCGAAGCAACGCGACCGCGACCTCGTGCGCCGCGACCTGCGGGAAGGGCGGATCTCGCCGCGCGCGGCCAGCGAGATCTACGGGCTGGAGGAATAGGGGCGTGGCCCGCTTCCTGATCGGGCGGCTGGTGGACGGGCTGGTCGCCATCCTGGGCGTGGTGACGATCGTCTTCGTGGTCTCGCGCCTGCTCGGCGATCCCACGGTGCTGCTGCTGCCGGTGGGCGCAACCGAGGCGCAACTGCAGGAGCTGCGCGCGGCACTCGGCCTCGATCAGCCGATCTGGGTGCAGTACCTGGACTTTCTCGGCGGCGTGCTGCGCGGCGATTTCGGGCAGTCCTTCCAGTTCATGCGGCCGGCGCTGACGGTGGTGCTGGAACGCATGCCGGCGACGATGGCGCTGGCCTTCAGCGCGCTGGCGATCGGCCTGGTCGTCGGCGCGGTCGCGGGATCGCTCGCGGCGCTCTACCGCGGCACGGTGGTCGAGGGTGTCGTGATGGTCCTGGCGCTGTTGGGCCAGGCGACGCCTGTCTTCTGGCTGGGGCTGCTGCTGATCCTGCTCTTTGCCGTGGAGCTCGGCCTGCTGCCGACAGGCGGCTATGACGGGCCGGTCAGCCTGATCCTGCCGGCGCTGACGCTCGGCACCTTCACGACCGCGTCCATCGCGCGACTGCTGCGCTCCGGGATGCTGGACGTGATGCGCGATGACCATGTGCGCACGGCCCGCGCGAAGGGGCTGATGCCGGGCACCGTCTTCCTCTGGCACATCGCGCGCAACTCGCTGATCCCCGTTGTCACGATGACAGGCATCCTGGCAGGCGAGCTGCTCGGCGGCTCCGTCGTGACGGAGACTGTCTTCTCCTGGCCCGGCGTCGGGCGGCTGATCGTGCAGGCGATGGAGCAGAAGGACTTCCCGGTCGTGCAGGCCGGCGTGATGGTGATCGCGACGACCTTCGTCCTGATCAACTTCGTCGTGGACCTGCTCTATGGCGTGCTCGACCCCCGCATACGGCGGCACGGATGAAGGAGTTCCTGCGCGCCTTGACCCGAGGATCGGGCTGGCTGGGGCTGGCGGGGCTGCTGCTGATCACGATGCTGCTCGCGCTGGCGGCGATCGGGCCGCTGCTGGACCTGCCCGATCCCACGCGGACCAACCTTCGCGCACGCATGGTGGCGCCGACGATCTCCTGGGCGGGTCTCGGCGCCTTTCCGCTGGGGACGGACCAGCTGGGGCGCGACATCCTCTCGCGCATCGTGGCGGGCAGCCGGGTGACGCTGGCCGTCGCCGGCGCGGCGGTGGTCCTTGGCGGGATCGTGGGCACCCTGCTCGGGCTGATCGCAGGCTACTTCGGCGGCTGGACGGATCGCGTGCTGATGCGCCTTGCCGACATCCAGCTCGCCGTCCCGCTGATGCTGCTGGCGCTGATGGTCATCGCCGCGATGGGGCCCAGCCTGCAGAACCTGGTCATGGTTCTCGCCCTGGTGTCCTGGGTCCGCTACGCCCGCATCGTGCGCGGCCAGGTGCTGGCCGTGCGGGAACGCGAGTTCGTGCAGTCCGCGCGCGCCATCGGCGCGTCTGCCCGGCGCATCATCCTGCGCCACATCCTGCCGAACGTGCTGACGCCGGCCATCGTCGTCGCAACGCTGGAGCTCGCACGCGTCATCGTGCTGGAGGCCGGCCTGTCCTTCCTCGGACTCGGCGTGCAGCCGCCGAACCCGAGCTGGGGGCGGATGCTGGCGGAGGGCCGGACCTACATCTCCTCGGCCTGGTGGATCATCACCTTCCCGGGGCTCGCCCTGATGCTGACGGTGCTGTCGGTCAACCTGCTCGGCGACTGGCTGCGCGACTATCTCGATCCGCGGCTGAAGGTCTGATGTCGGCGCTGCTCGAGATCCGCGACCTGTCCGTCGGCTTCAGCCGGGAAGGCCGCTTCGCGCGCGTGATCCCGGGCCTGTCCTACAGCGTGCAGCGCGGCGAGACGCTCGGCATCGTCGGCGAGAGCGGCAGCGGCAAGTCCGTGCATGCGCTGGCGCTGCTCGGGCTGCTGCCGCAGCCGCCGGGAAAGGTGCTGGGCGGTAGCGCGGTCTTCGACGGCGAGGATCTGCTCGCCCTGCCGGAAGCGCGCCTGCGCGACCTGCGCGGCGGCCGCATCGGCGTGATCTTCCAGGATCCCATGACGGCACTGAACCCCGTGCTGACCATCGGCCGCCAGATCGCGGAGCCGCTGATCCGACATCGCGGCATGACCATGCGCCAGGCGCTGGACCGCGCGGCGGACCTGCTCGCGCTTGTCGGCATCCGTGACGCGTCGCGCCGGCTGTCGCAGTTCCCGCATGAATTCTCCGGCGGCATGCGCCAGCGCGTGATGATTGCAATCGCCATCGCCTGCGAGCCCGCCCTGCTGATCGCGGACGAGCCGACGACCGCGCTGGACGTCACGGTGCAGGGTCAGATCCTCGAACTGCTGGCCGGCCTGCGCGAGCGGCTCGGCATGACCATGGTCTGGATCACCCATGACATGGGCGTCGTCGCCGGCATCGCCGACACGGTGCAAGTCATGTATGCCGGTCGCATCATGGAACGGGGCCCGGTCGAGGCTGTCTTCGCCAACCCGCGCAGCGCCTATACCTGGGGTCTGCTGCAATCGCTGCCGCATGGCGAGCGCCCGCCCGGTGGGCGCCTGCTGCAGATACCAGGGCAACCGCCCGACATGTTCGCCCTGCCCCCGGGCGATCCCTTCGCGCCGCGCAACCGCTTCGCGACCGAGCGCTGCTTCATAGAAGCCCCGCCCCTGCGCGCGGTCGAGGGCTCAGCGCCCGGTCACGAGGTCGCGGCCTGGTACAACCTGCCGGCGCTGCTGGAGGCTGCGCGATGACGGCGCCGCTGCTCGTTGTGCAGGACTTGTGCCGCACCTATCGCAGCCGCGGCTGGATGGGCCGGGGCTTCGTCACACGCGCCGTGGATGGCGTCTCCTTCCAGGTCATGCCGGGGGAGACGCTTGGCCTCGTCGGAGAGAGCGGCAGCGGCAAGTCCACCACCGGCCGCCTGGTCATGGGCCTCGAGGAGCCCGATGCCGGCCGCGTCGTCTTCGCCGGCACCGACCTGACGGCGCTGTCGCCCGCGGCCCGCAAGCCGTTCCGCCGGCGCATGCAGATCGTCTTCCAGGATCCCTACGCCGCGCTGAATCCGCGCATGCGCGTCGGCGACTTCGTGGAGGAACCGCTGGTCGTCCATGGCCTGGGCGGCGGGGCGGCGCAGCGGCGGGAGGAAGTGGCCGGGCTGTTCCGAACCGTCGGCCTCGATCCCGCCTTCATGCGCCGCTTCCCGCACGAATTCAGCGGCGGCCAGCGCCAGCGTATCGGCATCGCGCGCGCCATCGCGCTGCAGCCGGAATTCCTGGTGGCGGATGAGCCGATCACGGCGCTCGACGTCTCGATCCAGGCGCAGATCGTGAACCTGTTCCAGGACTTGCAGGAACGCATGGGGCTCGCGCTGCTGTTCATCGCGCATGACCTTTCGATGGTGCGCTACCTCTGCAACCGCGTCGCCGTGATGCTGAAGGGCCGTATCGTGGAAGCCGGCCCGACCGAGGCCGTTTTCAACGACGCGCGCCATCCCTACACCCGCGCGCTGCTCTCCGCCGTGCCGATTCCGGATCCCCTGCGCGAGCGCGGCCGCAGGCGCATCGTCTTCGACGCCGGCGGCTACGCCTTCCCGCCCGACGCCGCGTTGCGCGAAGTCGGCGGCGGCCACCTGGTGCTTCAAGGAGCCTCGACATGAGCGACCTGGTCCGCGCGGCCCTGGCTGTCGAGGCGACGCCGCGCCCGCCCTATGCCTTCTGGACCCACTACCCCGAGACGGATCTCGACCCGGAGGCGATCGCGCGCGAGACCGTCGCCTTCGCGCGCGCGACGCGCCAGGATTTCGTGAAGTCCATGCCCAATGGCCTCTACGTCGTCGAGGATTGGGGCGTGCGGACCGACTTCTCCGAGATCGCGGCCGGCGGCGTCGCGAAGGTGACGGCGAGCCCTATCGAGGCGCACGAGGACTGGGCGAAGATCAGGCGATTCGATCCCACTTCCGGCACGCTGGGGCGCGAACTGCGCCACCTCAAGCTGCTGGTCGAGGCGCTGGGGCCCAGCGTGCCTGTGCTGGCGACCGTCTTTTCCTCCGTCACAATCGCGAAGAAGGTGAGCGGTGGCCTCTTTGCGCAGCACGCGAGGAGCCATCCCGCGCTGGTGCGCGCCGCGCTGGACGAAATCTCCGCGACCACCGCCGCCTTCTCCCGCAAGGCGATCGAGATCGGCTGCGCCGGTGTCTTCTTCGCCGTGCAGGACGCCACCGCGACGCTGGGCGAGGCCGCGTGGCGCGACATGGGCCTTGCCTACGACCTCGCCGCGTTGGAAGGCGCGCGGGCGGGTTGGTTCAATGCCGTCCACATGCATGGCGACGACATCGCCTTCGACCTGATCGCGACCTATCCCGTGCACGTCCTGAACTGGCATGTCGGGGAGACGCCGCCGACCATCGCGCAGTATCGCGAATCCGGTGGGCGCAAGCCCGTCCTCGGCGGGCTGCGCCGCACCCCGATCACGCAGCGTGACATGGCGGCCGTCGAGGCCGATATCGTCGCGGCCCTGTCCGCCGATGGCGGGCGCGGCATCCTGCTCTCGCCGGGCTGCGTGATCCGCCATCCCGTGAATCTCGACCTGCTCAAGCGCATCGCCGCGCGCATCCGGGGGGAAGCGTGATGAGGATCGCCGGCGCCGACCTGCACGTCGTCGACATTGGTACCGCGAAGCGCGGCACCATCATCCTGGTGCATGGCGGGCGCGGCATCGGCGACCACGCCGGTGAGCTCGAGGCCTATCGCCCTCTGTCGGACGAGTACCGCCTGGTCGCCTACGACCAGCGGGGCTGCGGCGAGTCCTCGGAAACGTCGCCCTTCACCTTCGACCGCCTGGCCGACGACCTCGAGGAGTTGCGCGCGACGCTCGTCGGCAAGCCGTGTGTCGTGCTCGGCGGGTCCTTCGGCGGCATGATCGCGCTGACCCATGCGATCCGCCATCACGGCAGCGCGTCGCACCTGATCCTGCGCGGCACCGCGCCGTCGCATCACCACGAGGCCGAGGCGATCGAGAACATTAAGGCCCGGCTGCACAAGGCGACCAGTGCCTCGGTCGAGATGGTCCACAAGATGTTCAGCGACCGCGTTGTGGACGACACGGAGCTCATGCTGATCTGGGCGGCGCTGCAGCCGCTGTATTTCGAGAAGTTCGATCCCGACGCCTCGCTGGAGCGCACAAGGACCATGCGGTTCCACGCGCTGACCCACAACGAGCTCTTTAGGGAGAAGGACTACGACCTCCGCCCGTTCCTCAAGGACATTGCCGTCCCGACGCTGGTCGTCTGCGGCGCGGCGGACTGGATCTGCCCGCCATCCCAGTCCAGGCTGATCGCCGAGGCCGTGCCGAAGGCCGAGCTCTTCATGGTTGAGAACGCCAACCATGCCGTGCATGTCGAGGCGCGCGACGCGGTGCTGGCCCGCGTGCGTACGTTCCTCGCTGCCAACGGAGCCTGAGGAGGGAAGGATGAGCATCACCCGCTTCACCCGGCGCGCGGCGCTGGCGCTGCTCTGCGCCGCCGGCATCGCGACCACGGCGCAGGCGCAGCAACGCGCGCTGACCATCGCGGTCGGGACCGGCGTCAACACGCTCGATCCCCACAACACCGCGACGATCCAGACCGATCTCTCGGTCATCAGCCATCTGCACATGGCGCTGCTGGTGCGCGGGCCGGATATGCAATTGCAGCCGCAACTCGCGACCGCCTGGACGGCGGTGGACGACAACACCTGGCGCTTCACGCTGCGTCCGGGCGTGACCTTCTCGAACGGCGAGGCGCTGGATGCCGAGGCCGTGAAGTGGAACTTCGACCGCGTCATGAACCCCGCGAACAATGCACGCGTGCGGCCCTGGTTCGCGCAGGTGAAGGAGGTCGTGGCGAACTCCCCGACCGAGCTCGAGGTCCGCACCAGCTCGCCCTATCCCGCGTTGCCGGCGCAGCTCTCGACCTTCTTCCTCCTGCCGCCGCGCTGGACGGCCGCGAACAACCCCGCCAATGCTGCGGTCGGCGCCGGCCCCTATGAGCTGCGCCAGTTCACGCCGGGCGATCGGGTGGTGATGACCGCGCGCCAAGGCTGGACCGGCGAGCGTCCGGCCTTTGAGACCGTGACCTTTCGCGTCATCCCCGAAGCCGGCGCGCGCATCGCGGCGCTGCTGGCGGGCGAGGTGGACTACGTCTCCGGCCTTCCGCCGTCGGAGTTCGAGCGCATCAACCGATCGGGCCGCGCACAGGCCACGGCGACGGACTCCATCCGCTCGGTTTTCGTGAAGTACAACCTCCTGACACCGCCCTTCCGCGACAATGTCCGGCTCCGCCAGGCGCTGAACTTTGCCGTGGACCGGGAGGCGATCCGAGACGCGATCTGGGGTGGGATCGGCAGCATCTCGAACTGCCAGGTCATGACGCCGGCCTATTTCGGCTACAACCCGGACCTGCGCGCACCGCCCTACGATCCCGCGCGCGCGCGGCGACTGCTGCAGGAAGCCGGGATCCGCCCGGGCCAGCTGACGATCGAGTTCGAGGTGCCGGTCGGCCCCTATCTCCTCGCGCAGGACATTGCCCAGGCCGTCGCCGCGCAGCTCGAGGAAGTCGGCGTGCGCACGCGCATCGTGGAGATGGAGTTCGGGGCCTGGATGAATAAATACCTCCGCGCCGCCAACATGGGTCAGATGGCGTATCTGGCGCAGGCCTGGCCGACGCTGGACGCGGACGGCATCCTGGCGCTGTTCGAGGCCGGAAACCAGTATGCCTATTGGGACGACCAGGTCTTCTCGGGCTTCCTGCGCGAGGCGCGGCAGACCACGGACGCCAACCGCCGCCAGGCGCTGTACCGCCAGGCAACGGAGCGCATGTGCGAACAGGCGCCGGTGCTGTTCCTCTACACCCAGCCCGTGACCTACGGCACGACCAACCGCGTGCGCTGGCTGGCGCGCGGCGACGACTGGGTGCGCGCAGTGGACTTCGTGCCGCGCTAAGTCAGTCCGCCTTCGCGCCGGAGACGCGCACGGCCTCGCCCCACTTGACCAGCTCGGCCTCCACGAAGGGGCCGAGATCGGCGGGACCGGCGACGTCAATCACGACGCCCTGGGAGGTCAGCGTCTCCTTCAGCGTCGCGTTGGACAGCGCGGCGCAGACGGATTCGTACAGGCGGGCGACGACCGGTTCGGGCATCCGCGCCGGCCACTTCGCTCGGCTCCATGGTCGGCTATGGCCGCGAATACCTGGCGCGCGTGCCTTGGGTGCTGCTCGCGCCGTCTGCGACCATCGTGCTGACGACGCTCTCGGTCTCGGTCCTCGGCGACTGGCTGCGCGACCGGCTGGATCCCACGCTCCGCTAGGAACATCGGCATGGCTCACCGCACGATCATCGCCTCCCACCGCGGCGGCTCGTATCTCTGGCCCGAGAACAGCCTAATGGCCTTCCGGGAGACGGCGAAGCTGCCGCTTGAGCAGGTAGAGTTCGATGTACAGCTCTCTGCCGACGACCAGTGCGTGGTGATCCATGACCCGCTGCTCGACCGCACCACCGACGCGCACGGCCCGGTGCGTCAGCGCACGCTCGCAGAACTCCGGCGTATCCGCCTACGGGGCGCTCACGGCGAATGCGTGCCGACGCTGGCTGAGCTCTGTGCCGTGTTCCGCGGCACGCCGGTGAAGCTACGGCTTGAGATCAAGGCCGATGCCGACCGCCGGCATTATCCCGGCATTGGGCCCCGCGTGCTGGACGTGTTGGAGGCCGAGCGCATGGTGGAGCACACAGCCGCCATCACCTCGTTTCAAGCGCCGATGGTTGCCGAGATGCGCGACCTGGGGCGCTTCAAGGGGCCGCTCATCTGGCTCTGCGCTCCGAATGTGTGGCTGGACATCGGGCGTGACATGGCCTTTGCCACCGCAATTTCCTGCGGCGCTGCGGGCATCGGCCTGCACCACACCATCGTCGATCCTGAGACGCTGGCCGCTGCGCGCGCTTCCGGCCTCTCGCCCGGGGCGTGGGGATTGAAGAATGAGGCAGACATCCGACGCGTGCTGGACCTCGGTGTGGATGTCTTCACCAGCGACGACCCGGTCGCGGCGATACGCCTTCGCGGCGCGTAGGCGCATCAGCGAGTGCGCTTCGTCGCCAGACACGACCGCTGGACCGGCACCCTGAGTCCGCCTTCACCGGCCAAGGAGGCAAAAGCCTGCAACCGATCCAGGGTCTGCGTTTCTCACGGGCGTCAACAATCGATTCGTTCAATGGTTTCGATCAGAGAAATGGGGTTTCATGGCTCGTATACGGGGCATAGGCTTTCTGGAAACAAGGGAGAGCCATCACCATGGACGCGAACCAACCGAGCGGCCCGCTGAACTGCCCCATGAAGAAGCCGGAGGCGCTCCGCTCCCTCCTCGGCCGCACCAACCGCGACTGGTGGCCGAACCAGCTCTCGCTGGACATGCTCCACCAGAAGGGTCTCACCGGGAACCCGATGGGGGACGATTTCGACTACCGGAAGGAGTTCCTCTCCCTCGACTTTGCGGCGGTGAAGCGCGACCTGCGCGCGCTGATGACCGACAGCCAGCCGTGGTGGCCGGCCGATTACGGGCATTACGGCCCCTTCCTCATCCGCATGGCCTGGCACAGCGCCGGCACCTACCGCACCGGCGACGGGCGCGGCGGCGCCTCCTCCGGCTCGCAGCGTTTCGCGCCGCTCAACAGCTGGCCGGATAACGCCAATCTCGACAAGGCGCGCCGCCTGCTCTGGCCGGTCAAGCAGAAGTATGGCCGCAAGCTCTCCTGGGCCGACCTGATGATCCTGGCCGGCAACGTCGCCATAGAGTCGATGGGCGGCCCGGTCTTCGGCTTCGGCGGGGGCCGCGAGGATGTCTACGAGCCCGAGAAGGACATCTACTGGGGCACCGAGGAGGAATGGCTCGGCGACACCCGCATCAGCGAAGAGAAGGTGCTTGAGAGCCCGCTCGCGGCGGTGCAGATGGGCCTGATCTACGTGAACCCGGAGGGTCCCGGCGGCGTGCCCGACCCGGCCCAGTCGGGCCGCGACATCCGCGAGACCTTCCACCGTATGGGCATGAACGACGAGGAGACCGTCGCGCTGACCGCGGGCGGCCACACCTTCGGCAAGTGCCACGGCGCGGGCGATGCCAAGAAGGTGGGCGCAGCGCCGGAGGGCACCGACATCGCGCAGCAGGGCCTCGGCTGGCAGAGCGGCCACGAGACCGGCATCGGCGACCACACCATCACCAGCGGCCTCGAGGGCCCCTGGACACCCACCCCCACGAAGTGGGACGGCAGCTACTTCCACATGCTGCTCGACTACGAGTACGAGCTGGTGGAGAGCCCCGCCGGCGCCAAGCAGTGGCAGCCCGTCGGCCAGAAGCCGGAGGACATGGCGTCCGGGGCGCACAGCCCCGAGCGCCGCGTGCCGACGATGATGACGACGGCCGACATGGCGATGAAGGTCGATCCGAAGTACCGCGCAATCTCCGAGCGATTTCGTGCGAACCCCGACCAGTTCGGCGACGCCTTCGCCCGCGCCTGGTTCAAGCTGTGCCATCGCGACATGGGGCCGAAGGTCCGCTACCTCGGCCCGGAGGTCCCGGCGGAGGACCTGCTCTGGCAGGATCCGATCCCGAAGGCGGACTACGCGCCGACCGACGCCGGCGACGTGGCGGAGCTCAAGCAGAAGATCCTCGCCTCCGGCCTCACCACAGCCGAGCTGGTGGCGACCGCCTGGGCCTCGGCCTCGACCTATCGCGGCTCGGACCACCGCGGCGGCGCCAATGGCGGCCGCATCCGGCTCGCGCCGCAGAAGGACTGGGACGTGAACGAGCCCGAGCGGCTCTCCAAGGTCCTGACGGTGTACGACGGCATCAAGGCCGAGTTTGACGGCAAGGCCCAGGGCGGGAAGAAGGTCTCGATTGCCGACCTGGTCGTGCTCGGCGGCACCGCCGCGGTCGAGCAGGCGGCGAAAGAGGCCGGCCACGAGGTCGCAGTGCCCTTCGCGCCGGGCCGCACCGACGCCTCGGCCGAGCAGACCGATGCGGAGGGCTTCGAGCCGCTCGAGCCGCGGGCCGACGGCTTCCGCAACTACCTGCAGGTGCCGTTCAACGTGCCGACCGAGGAGCTGCTGCTCGACCGCGCCCAGTTGCTCGGGCTGAGCGCGCCGGAGATGACCGTCCTCCTCGGCGGGCTGCGCGTGCTGGGCGCCAACCATCGCGGGCAGAAGGAGGGCGTGCTGACGGAGCGCCCGGGCCAGCTCACCAACGACTTCTTCGTCAACCTGCTCGACATGGGTACGGCGTGGAAGATGGTGGATGGCGACGCGGACGAGGTGTTCGTCGGCAGCTGCCGCCGGACGCACCAGGAGAAGTGGCGGGCGACGCGGACCGACCTGGTGTTCGGCTCCAACTCGCAGCTCCGGGCGCTCTCCGAGGTCTATGCCGCGGCCGATGCGGGCCGGAAGTTCGTGGAGGACTTCGTCGCGGCCTGGACAAAGGTGATGAACGCCGACCGCTTCGACCTCGTCCGGCACTGACCTCCCGGCGGCTTACCACGGGGTGAACCATTCTCCGCCGCGGCGCTTCGGCGCCGCAGCGGGCGGCCTGACCAGGGGCGCGGAGATCGTTCCGCCAGTGCGGCGATGATCACCTGCCTTCGGGACGTGCCTGCGGGGTGCGGATGGTCCGCGTCGGCGCCTTTCTGACGCGGGCTGATCCAGCGCTGGCGAAGGTGCTTGCGCGGGCGTTCCGGTATCAGCGGCTGTTGGACGAAGAGCGCGATGCCTCGATCAGCGAGACGGCTGCGGCCGAGAAGATCGAGCGCGGATGTCTCGGGTCGCTGCTGCGGCTGACGCTGCTGGCGCAGAAGATCGTCCAGTGCATCCTCGATGGGCGGCAGCTGGAGGGCGTGACGCTGCCGGCGGTGATGAAGCCGTTTCCAGTGGAATGGAGCGGCCAGTGTCTCCACACCTCCGGCTCGCTCACCGCCAGCCTGGCGCCGGCGCCTTCCGCACGCGCCGATTAAGCTCCGAGAACGAGGTAATCCGGCCTTCCCAAAACTCGTCGATGACGTCACGGTTGCTCATCACCCATGCCGAGACGCGCTCGAAGTCCTTCTCATTCAGGCCTCCACTCACTTGGATGACCATTGGCTCCACTGCCAAGACCGTCAGCCTTTCGGCCTCGAAGCGCGGAGTGGGAGTGACCCCGACCAACACGTTCTCTTCGCCGTGTCCACGCCGGAGCCATATCACCTGCGCCAAGCCGGTCAGATGGCCCGTTAGACTGATGCTGTCGCGCATGATCCGATCGTCCGCAGCAGTGGAGGCGACTCCTTGGTCGCCTCGCGGCATCTTCTGAGAAGCTAAATGCTGCCGGCGGAGCACGGGAGGCTTGGCGCCCTCGGGAGCCGGGGCGACTGGCGCCGTGGCTGGTAGGAATGCTAGCCGCTCGTTCTGTTTCTCGCCATCGACCTCGATAGTGTCGGTGCGCGGCTGCATCGGCGTCGTGGCTTCTGCAGCGCTCTCGTTCTCTGCCGGCTTCGCGCGGCGAACGCTAACGCCTTCATCATCGACAGCCAGGTCGACCGAGTCGTCAGCTTCGAAGACGAGGCGGAGTGCAGCGTTGAAGGTCAATCTGAATCCGGCGACATCCTGTGAAGCAGTGCCGAACCGCTTCAAAAGGTCGTTCCATGTCGTAGTCACAATCTGGTCCGCTGGCGCGTGCCGGAGCGACATCCTGATCCATGCATACGCGTCCAGCGCGGCCGGCGAGGCAGACAGTTCGCGCACGACACGTCGGTCGAGAGGCACCGCGTGGTCAACCAGGCTGGAAAGGAATTTGGTGCTTAGCCGGACAGCTGAGCGCCACCCGAGGTCGCCGACACGGCGTCGGCTCCGTGCGTCGAACACGCTGACTTCAGCGCTGCCGCCGTCCGACAACAGGATCCGCGCCGCCTGGAGACGCTGCCACTGATCAGCCAAATCGCTTGTCTTCGGATCAATGCCTAACGCGGCGGCAAGCAGCGTTTTATCCGTGCCCAGCTCGACGACGAGACTGTTCGAGCGGAAGGCTGCATCACAGATGTGCATCATGCTCAGACGAAAGATGGGTCCGCTTGGCACCATGTCGTCGCTCGCACTGGGTTCAACGCGAACGGATCCAGCGTCGATGTCACGCTGCCACGCTCCGCGCGTGGCTTGCATCGGCAATGCCATGCTGCAGAAAGCCGCGTGCAGCCAGATGAATGCGTCGGCCGGCTGCGTGACGGCGGTATCCGGCGTCCGTGCGCGCGGAGGGCGATCCAAGCTCATTCTTGCAGAGACTCACCTGAAGAGAAGAGGAAGGCGCGCGGTCCAGGGCGCACAGTGGCGACCGGGCGGCACCCGCTCTTGGGCTCCCGCACATAGGCCCCGGTGCCAGACGAGAAAAGGCCAGCGCTGCGCTAGCTGTGTGCTGCGGTTGACGCCTGGCGCTGGCCCTTGTCAAGGCGTGACGGAGCCAACCACCGGCAATTGCCGGAAGAAGCGGCAAGATACGCCGCTCGACGGTGGCGGTTCGCGTAGCTGCGTGCCACTACTTGCCCGAGACGACGCAAGGCGCTTTCGTCGGATGGGAAAGGAGACGATCACGTGGCCTCAGGTACGGTAAAGTGGTTCAACGCGACAAAGGGCTTCGGCTTCATCCAACCCGATGACGGCGGAAAAGACGTGTTCGTGCATATCACAGCGGTGCAGACCGCCGGATTGGACGGGCTCAAGGACGGCCAGAAGGTCACCTTCGAGGTTGTCCGGGAGCGAGGGAAGGAAGCCGCAAGCAATTTGAAACTCGGCTAAGCGGGCCCGGCGACCGGCGCCGCTGCCAGGATGCGCTTCAACGTGCCGCGTCGTCGGCTCTCTCGCGCTGGGAATACTGGGGATCGTGGCATTGCGCCGGGTGGTATCGGTCAGGGGTTATGTGGCCCTGGCGATGCCACGTGGCACTTGCGATGCTTCGATTGCTACGTTCGCATCGGATCCACGCGCAAGCTGCGGCTGATGCTGCTGACACCCGACATCATCGATGCAATCCTGGGTGAGCGGCAGCCGGAGGGATGAGCCTGCCACGGCTGCTAGAGCCGTTCCCGGCGGAATGGCTCGCGCAGCAGGCTGCCTGAACCACAGCACGGTGGGTTAACGCCTGAACAGCTTTCGCCACCAGGGCCGCGAGGCCTGGACCTTCGCGGCGGCCTCAGCGGCGGCTTGGCGTCGGCCCTCGTCGGCCCGGCGCTCAGCCTCTGCACGAAGGGCCTGCTGGCGCGTCTCCGCGATGACGGCGCGGCGTTCGGCGTCGGCGGCGCGCTGCACAGCTTCGGCAGCGCGCCTACCCTCCTCGAGGGCGCGAGCCTCCTCCGCAAGGGCACGCGCGTCGGCGTCGCGGCGCGTGAGCTCCGCTTGCTCGGCCGTCTGCTGTGCGACACGCAGAGCGGCCGCGGCTTCTTCTGCAGCGGCGCCGGCGCCATCGAGATCGGCTTGCAACCTTTCTCGCTCCACTTGCCGCGCTGATAGTGCTTCTCGCATTCTAACGCCTTCCGCGATCGCGGCGCCCAGCTCGCGCGTCAAACGCTCGGCTCTCGCGGAGGCCTCGTTAGCTGCGTCGCGTGCTTGTGCGGCGGCTGTTTCGGCTTCACCACGCGCACCGGACGCACTCCGCAGGACGCCTTCCGCGAGTGTCAGCATCCGCCGCAGCTCCGCCGCCGCAGCCTCAGCCTTATTCGCGCGCTCCCGCTGCTGGGCCAGCTCGGCTTCGAGGCCACGCGCTCGCGTCTCCGCCGCGCGGCGGCTCGCCAGAAGGCAGGCAATCGTCTCGGCCACGGTGAGTGCGCCGTCGCGCCCGAGCCGCGAGGCGGCGTGCTGTACCGGAGCACGCCGCAGCTTGTAGCGATCGATCACCTCGACGGGCACTGCGACGCGGTCACCCCCGTCATTACCGCGCATTCGCTCCCAGCCCTGGCGTGCGGCAAGGCGGCGGAAGCTCTTGACCTTGATGCCGAGCTCTTGTGCGCCCTCGGCATGGCTGAACCATCGCACGCCCTCCCGAATATCACCGCTATCCCGCATACCCCCTCTCCCCTCGCCTCCCTATTCTCGCCGCCACGCGGCAGGGCGCACCTAACGGATGTAGCGGGTAAACAGAGGGTCGGAACACGGCAGAAGGCAGCCTGCGGCCGCAACCTTCTGCTCGCCGGCGGGGTTCACGGCAGCCTGCAGCTCGATGTTCAGGGCGCGCGCGCCAACACCGCCGCGCTGCATCGGGCACAGCACCTGGACGTCGCGGATCGGGTCGAGCCCATACCGGCGAGGGATGCGCGTTCGCACCAGCTCGAGAATGCGCTCGACCGCTGTCTCGGGATCGTCGGCTGGCACGAAGTGGAAGTCGCTCTCCGGCGCCGCGCGCTCCAGGTCGGGCATCTGGCCGCTGTTGATCCTGTGGGCGCTGACCACGATCCGGCTCTCGGCCGCTTGACGGAACACTTCGGTCAGCCGCACTTCCGGCAGCGCGCCGGAGTCGATGAGGTCCGCCAGCACCTGCCCGGGCCCCACGGAGGGTAGTTGGTCGACGTCGCCCACTACGAGCAGCGCCGCGCTGTCAGGGATGGCCTTCAGCAGCGCATTGGCCAGCGGCACGTCGACCATCGAGGTCTCGTCCACCACGACCAGGTCGCAGTCGAGCGGGTTATCAGCGTCCCGCTTGAAGCCGCCCGCGGCAGGATCGGCCTCCAGCAGCCGATGTAGTGTCTTCGCCTCCAGCCCGGTCGCTTCGGTCATGCGCTTCGCGGCGCGTCCGGTGGGCGCTGCGAGCAGCATCTGCACTCCCTTGGCCGCTAGCACGCGCAGGATAGCGTTGACGATGGTGGTTTTGCCGACCCCGGGGCCGCCGGTGATCACGGTCACCTTCGAAGCTAGCGAGAGCCGGACCGCCTCTGCCTGGCTCGGCGCCAGCGTCAGGCCGATGCGCGCCGATACCCAGTTGATTGCCTTCTCCGCATCGATCGTCCCCCAGGGCGGCGGTCCCTCCCGCAGTCGCAGCAGCCGCTCGGCGATTGCCTGCTCCGCGCGGTGCAGCCCGGCGAGGAAGAAGCAGTCCATCTCGCCCACCCGATCAGCGACAACCGCGCCCTCAGCCAGCTCGAAATCGAGCGCCGTGCCGATCAGCTCGGCCGGCACCTCCAGCAACGTCTCGGCCAGAGGCACCAGCTCCGCTTTCGGCAAGCCGCAGTGCCCCTCGCTGGTGGCCTCGGACAGCGCGTAGGAGATGCCGGCACGCACGCGGATGATGGCGTCCTTCTCGATGCCGAGCCGCTGCGCGATCGCGTCGGCCGTCTTGAAGCCGATGCCGCGAATATCTCGTGCAAGGCGGTAGGGGTTGTCGGTCATGACCTGGATGGCGTTTGCGCCGTAGGTCTTGAAGATCCGCACAGCGCGCGAGGTGCCGACACCGTGCTGGTGCAGGAACACCATGATCTCCCGTACGGATTGCTGCTCGGCCCAGGCAGCGACTATGCGGCCCGCGCGAACGGGACCGATGCCGGGCACCTCGCGCAGGCGATCTGGGCTCGTCTCGATGACGTCGAACACCGCCTCGCCGAAGGCGCCCACCAGCTTGCCGGCATAGGCAGGACCAATCCCGCGGATCATCCCCGAGGCGAGGTACTTCTGGATCCCGTCCGCGGTTGTCGGCTCCGATGTCCGCAGGAACCTGGCGCGGAACTGCTGGCCATGGGTGCGGTCGTTGACCCATTCCCCCGTGGCGGTGATCCACTCTCCGGCGGAAATCGTCGCGGCGTGGCCCACCACGGTGACGAGGTCGCGGTGCCCGCGTGCCTTGGCGCGTAGCACACAGAAGCCGCTGTCTTCGTTGTGGAAGGTGACGCGCTCGACCAGGCCGGCCAGCACTTCCTGGGAGGATGCCTCGGGCTGCTGCCTCATCGCCCGATCGATCAGCCGGCCTGTCACTGAGTGTTGCCGGCCGCGGCTGCGAGCGACGACGCGCTCTCCCCGCCCGGCGTGTTCAGGCGCGATCGTAGATCCGGTCTTCTGGCACGCCGTGGCGGCGCGCGTTTCGACGGGGTGAAGCAGGAAGGCTCCATCGCCTACTGGTTCTACCGGCTCGACGATCGTGCTGCACGACCACATCATCGTCGGTGGGAAGGGGACGTTCAGCTTTCGACGACCCGGCCTGCTCTTGCGAGCGCCGTCCTCGACCCCTATGCGGCTACCGCGCTCGCCGCGATTAGCGATTTTCGACTCTGGGCCGCGATCACTGTGCCGAATGCAGCAACTTCGTGGACGGCAGCCGAGAGACCGCGGGCAGAGAAGGGTTTTGGCAAGAGCCGCTCCCGACTGGTGAACTCATGCAGGGCCAGACACTCCGGACTCCCCGTTGCGTGGACGACGCCCAGGCCGGGCAATCGTCGAAGCAACTCGTATGCGAGGTCTTCGCCAGTTGGCCCAGCGCCGAGATCGAAGTCGGTGACGAGGACATCTGGCTCCCAACCGTCATCCCGAGCGAGCAGCGCCATGGCGGCGGCTGCGCTCCCCGCCTCCTCGCAATCGACACCATCTTCGGTCAGGAAGTCGCACACACTCCGCCGGACGAACTCGTCGTCCTCGACCACGAGGGCGCGCATGTCTAATCCCTCCTTGCCCGCCGAAACTCCCCCGAGCTTCTGCTGCGGTACGTAGACAGTGCGCCGGTCGCCGAGCGTGCGCGCTCACCAGTCCGCGATTAGAGCCTCGTGCCGGAACTGTGAATCGGTGAGGGATTCCGGCGCGGAGTTGGTTTGTGAG
>NZ_JBNXUM010000045.1:0-42183 GCF_050563545.1 Falsiroseomonas sp. HW251 | reverse complement strand
ACCCACAGCGGACTCTCGCGTCGGTCGACATCCCGCCGACCGTGCTCGGGGAGCTGCGTCGGTGGAGCAGGTCAGCGGCGGAGCAACGCGCCTCACCGCACCAGCATCAAGCCGGCCGGTTGCGGTCATGAACTGCATCGAGGTGTCCAAGCGGCCCCCTCAGCGTGCTGGTTTCGTGATGGCGATGTGGGCAGAGCTGGTGCCCTTCGCGCACCGCGGAGGCGGCCGCCTCATCTGCTACCGCGCCCTTCGCCGCACGCTTCTCCGATTTCGCCGCCGCCTTTGCCTGTTTGGCGCGCTAACGGTCCTTGCGTTCCACGTTGTAGTTCGGCTTCCGCCTGCTTGGTCCTTCTGAATGACATGCGCCGATCGCCGTCGGCGCGGCACGTCGCCGTACGGCACGTCGTGGCGCCGGAAAAATCCTTTGGTCGATCGAAAGCGTCGAGGCTCTCGCGTCTTCGTGCTTCGCACGACCTGAGTCCGCAAGCATGCAGGCGAGTGGGGCTCGAGTGCGGATCGGCGAGAGTGCCCGCGGACGGTCAGGCGACAAGGTTGCTTGTCGCAGTTCTGGCTGTTCGCTGGTAGTGGCCGCCGATGAAGCAAGACAGCGATCCGAAGGCAGCGTCAGCGAACTCTGGCGATGTTGTCCAAACCATTCCGACCAGGGCCGAGATGTACCGGAAGCGCCTTCATCAGGCCCAGACTGTCGCTGCGCAGATTGCCCGTGCACGGTCAGCCGGCGGGACGCCTAACGAAGCCGAAGCGGCGCGCTTGATCGCCGAGTTCCACGCCCGTGGCGGCCGAGTGACGGTCTGCCTCGAGCTACGCGAGACCGATACATCGGCAGCCGGGCACCGCACCGGGCGAAACAGCCTAGACTAGGTGCCGGACGGCATTGGAGGCCCTTCTCCAGCAGCCCGATGCGCCCTGACGCGCACGCGCTTCCCCTATCAGGAGAGCGGCCGCCGCGCGGTTTCAGGCATGGCCGCGATGGTGAGAAAGGAGACCACCGCGGCAGCGATGACGTAGAGCGACGGCGACATCGGGCTGCCGCTCGTGGCGATCAGCCAGGTCGCGACGAAAGGGGCAAAGCCCCCGAAGAGGGCGACAGCCAGAGCGTAGGAGGTGCTCATCCAGGTGGAGCGCCCTCGCGTCGGGAAGATCTCGGCGATGGCGGCCGGCCCGGGGCCGGAGAACAGCGCGATCGCGACGCCGAACAGCAGCTGGATCAGCACGACCATGGCGAACTCTGCGTGGTGAGCGAGCATGAGCGACATGAGCGGCCAGGTCATGACGGCAAAGAAGCCGCAGGAGGCGAGCAGCAGCGGCTTGCGACCGAAACGGTCCGAGAGCAGGCCTGTGAGCGGGATAAGCACCACGAGCGCCACCAGCCCGATCGTGTTCGCCCAGAGCGACTCCTGCGACGAGAGGCCGACCTGCGTTCGCGTGAAGGTCGGCATGTAGTTGAGGAACACGTAGTAGGAGACGGTCCAGAATATCGTGAAGCCGAACGCGCGAGCTGCGGGGGGCCAGCCGCTGCGAGGCTGCGGCAGATCGGCCTGGCTGGAGCCCTGCGCCGGCGCCGCCTCGTATGCTGGCGTCTCCCCCACATGGCGTCGCATGTACTGTCCAAGCAATCCGAGCACGCCGCCAAGCAGGAACGGCACGCGCCATCCCCAGGCCTCCAGCGCATCGGGCGGCAGCAGCGTCGCGACCAGTGCGCCGATGCCGGATCCGAGCAGCAGGCCTGCCGCCACCGACATCTGCTGGAAGCTGCCATACAGGCCGCGCCGGCCTGTCGGTGCCCATTCCACCATGAAGGCGGTCGAACCGCCCCACTCCCCGCCGGCGGAGAAGCCCTGCAGCAGCCTCGCAGCGACCAGCAGGGCGGGTGCGGCGGTGCCGATGGCGGCGTAGGTGGGCAGCAGACCGATCGCCACGGTGCCCGCTGCCATCAACATGATGGTCAGCACCAGCGCGGGCCGCCGGCCATAACGGTCACCCATCCAGCCGATGACGATGCCGCCGAGCGGACGGACAACGAAGCCCACGCCGAACACCGCAAAGGTGGCGAGCAGCGAGGCGGTCGGGTCCTCGGAGGGGAAGAACTCCCGGCCAATCGTCGCGGCGAAGAAGGCGTAGACGCTGAAGTCGTACCACTCGAGAACATTGCCGACAGTCGCCGCGGCGACCGCGCGCCGGCTCTCGTCCGTTCCGGTGACGGCTGGCTGCATCGGTTCCGGCCCCGCGATGTTACAGGCTGCATGGCAACGTGCCGCGCCGGATGCGCGTTCCACCGGAACCGGAAGAAGCGTCTGCACCGCGTCGTCGGCGCATGGCAGCCGATCCTGGCGCTGCAAGATGATCTTCACGGAGGCCTCGAAGTTGGATCCGGCGGATGTCGCGTCATGCTCCTCCCGGCGTGCGTTGCTGGTCGTCAACCCCGGTGCGCGTCGCGGCGATGCCGACATCTCGGAGGTGCTGGACGTCCTGCGTGCGTCCGGGATGACCGTCGAGGTGCATGCATCGGCACCTGGCCAGACGGTTTCCGATGCCATTCGCCAGCGCGCCGACGAGGACCTGGACTGTGTCGTCCTCGGTGGAGGGGACGGCACGCTCAACGAAGCGGCCACGGCGCTGTTCGATGCAGGGCTTACTCTCGGGATCCTGCCGATGGGCACGGCCAACGACCTGGCGCGCACCCTGGGCATTCCACCGGACCCTGTCGCGGCTGCCCACATCATCGCGGGCGGCCATACCAGGAGCATCGATCTGGGGGAGGTGAACGGGCATCCCTACTTCAATGTCGCGAGCCTCGGCTTCAGCGCGGATCTGGCTCGGGACCTGGGCGCGGAGGCGAAGAAGAAGTGGGGCAGGCTGGGTTATGGGCTCGCGGCGCTCCGCCTTCTACGCAGCGCCAGACCCTTCAGCGTGTGGCTCGATCATGATGGGACGACCGAGCATTTCAAGACGCTCCAGGTTGCTGTCGGGAATGGCCGCTTCTATGGCGGCGGGCTGACAGTGGCGTCGTCGGCGCAGCCTGATGACGGCAGCCTGGACGTCTACAGCCTGGAGGTGGCGCATTGGTGGCGCCTGCTCGCGCTGCTGCCGTGGCTGCGACGGGGAACACATGGCAGTTGGCGCGACGTGCGCGCTTTCCGGACGACCGAACTGGTGCTTCGCACACGGCGTCCGAAGCCGATTAACGCCGATGGCGAGATCAGGACACAAACGCCCGCGCGATTTCGTCTGCTAAAGCAGGCGATACGGGTCTACGCTCCTGCGCCGGCGGAGTAGCAGGCGTAGGCCGGGTGGTCGGCCCGGGTGTCGCATCTCCTGCCCGTGACGCCGCGCACCTTGCTGCTCGGCGCGACCGACGGACTGCTCGACGCAGGACTGGAGTGCGCGCAGGCAGGTGCACGCGGATACAGCCGCTTCGCCAAACGCGCCATTGCATGGGGCCGAAGCGTCGACCCAGCGCGAAGCCGGCTGCCGCAATGCCGACGCAGCACAGGGCCGCCACACCGCGAAGCATCGGCGGCTCCACCGCGTGGAGACGGCGTTTCGCGCAGGCGTCGAAGCGCCCGTTGGCGCCGTGGTCCGTCGGCGCCGGACCTTGCAGCGTGTCCGGCTCTCCGGGGAGGACAGGCCTGTCGGACAATTGGCCCTCATAGGCCGTGCGCGCGAGATACCGGTCGGCGAAGCCGGGCGCGAGCATCGCGCCAAGGATCGCCTGCACGGCCGGAAAGCCGAGCCAGCGCTCGCGGGTAGGGTGTTCCGCCGCACGCACGACCTCGGCGGCGACGGCTGCGGGCTGGTAGCAGGCGCCGACGGGCTGGTGGCGGCGCCCGAAATGCATGTGCGACCAGTCGAATTGCGGCGTGTTGACGCCGGGCAGTTGCAACATCGTCAGCCGGATCCGGCTGCGGTCGTGGATCAACTCCGTCCGCAGCGAATCCGTGAAGCCGCGGATGGCGAACTTGGCCCCGCAATACGCGGATTGCAGCGGGATGGCGCGGTAGGACAGGGCGGATCCGATCTGGACGATCGTGCCGCGGTTGCGCGGGCGCATGTGCCGCAGCGCTGCAAGCGTCCCATGCACCGTGCCGAGATAGGTCACCTCCGTCACGCGGCGGAATTCGGCCGGCGTGATGCGGTCCACCGGCCCGACCACCGTCTCCATCGCGTCATTGACCCAGACGTCGATCCGGCCCCAGCGCGCCATGACGCGGTCGGCGGCCTGGTAAACGGCCTCGGCGTCGGCGACGTCCGTCGGCGCCGTCAGCGCCTCGCTGCCCGCGGCCTCGACATCGTGCCGCGCGCCGGCGAGCCCCGCCTGCCCGCGCGCGAGCAGCGCGACGCGGTAGCCGCGCCGGGCGAAGGCGATCGCTGTCGCGCGGCCGACACCGGCGGAGGCGCCGGTGACCACGACGACCGGTGAGGATCCGAGGGGGCGGCTGCTCTCGCTCATCCGCATTTGCCTCTGCTGCGGCCCGGCACCTCGGCGATATGCCAGGCGATGACCGCCCGGGAACGCGATTTGGCGCGCCGTGTTCCGCCGCGCCTCATTCGCGCGACAGCAGCCGGGCGATCCAGCCTGTCGCGCGGAATTGGGCGCAGGTCACGACGAAGGCCGCGGTGAGCGGGATGGCCATCAGGCCGCCCGCCGCCCCCCAGGCCCAGCCCCAGAAGACCAGCGCGATGAGGATGGCCGTGGGCGAAAGCGACACGCCGCGGCCCTGCAGCCAGGGATAGACGAGGTTGCTGATCACGATCTGGATGGTCGCATAACCCGCGAACACGATCGCCGCATGCGCACCGAGCCCGAACTGCACCACGGCGAACAACGTCGGCGGGACGATGCCCGCGATGTTCCCGACCACGGGAAAGAAGTTCAGCAGGAAGTTCAGGATGCCCCACAGCATCGCCAACTCCAGCCCGGTCACCGCGGCCCAACCCGCGCAGGCCGCGCCCGTCAGCACGCTCGTCAGCGCCGTCACGCCCGCATAATCGCGGACCTTCGTCGAGATCTGCTCCGCGGTGGCGATGATCCGGTCGGCCTCCTCGGACAGGGTGGACCGGCGCAGCCGACGTGTCGCGGCGGACACTTCCTGCAGCCCGAACAGCACCAGGATGGCGACGAGACAGACATAGGCGCCGATCGTCCAGATATCCGCCAGGACGGCCTTCGCGACGCCGAGCAGGCGCCGATAGCCGTCGTCGCCGCTGATCACCGGCAGGCCATGCGCCGCGGCCCATCCGGTGGCGCGGGCGTAGATGGCCTCGAACTGCCCCCGGCGCTCGACGAGCGTGCCGACGAGCTGCGAGACGGAGACATAGAGGGCAGCGACGAAGGCGATGCAGATGACCAGCAGGACCAGCACCGTGCCGGCATAGCTCGCCCAGGCCGGCACCACGCGATCGAGGCCGGTCTTCACCGGCCAGGCTGCGGCGACGACGAAGGCCGCCGCAGCGAGCGGCATCGAAACAGGATAGCTCCACTTGAGCGCGGCCACCGAGGCCAGGCCCACGAGGACGGCGAGCAGGCGGTTGCGGACGACGTCGTGCTCGGGCATCGGCGACCGCCTGCTGCGCGGGGGCAGGCGGCGCTAGCGTGTCGCGCCCTGCGCCGGCGAGCCGGGGCTACCCGCCGACCCCGCCGCCGGCGCGGATGAGCCGCCCGAGCTGCCGGCCATGGCCGCGTTGCTGCCGGAGGAGGACTGCTGCTGGTTGGCCGGGGGCTGCGCGCCGGCGTTTCCGGTCCCGCCGTCGCCACGCAAGGCCTGGCGGGCCTGCTGGATCGCGGCCTGCACACCTTGTCGGTCGCCGCGCTGCAGGGCCTGCTCGGCCTGCGAGAGCGCCCGGTCCACCTGCTGCTGGCCGCGCTGCGCATCGGCCTGGCGGAACACCTGGTCGGCCTGATCCAGCGCGGAGCGGGCGCGGTTCTGGTCGCCCTGCTGCAACGCTGTCCGTGCCTCCTGCAGGGACTGCCGCAGGTCGCGCATGGCCTGCTGCTGACGGTCGCGGTCGATCAGCAGGATGAGCACGCCCTGGTCGTCGTTCCAGCCGCCGCCCTGGCCGGCGGCCTGCTGGCCCATGCCGTATGACTGGCCCGCGCCATACTGGCCGGAGGATTGGCGGCGCTCGTCCTCGCGTCCCAGCCGGTAGCCGCGTTCGTAGAGTTCGCGCAGGTAGCCATTGTCGGATTGCGCGTAGCGCTCCGTTGCCGGGCCTGCCTGGTAGCCCTGTGCTGCGGCGCTGCCCATGCCGAGGGCGCCGGCCGCGAGCGCGGCGGCCAGCATCGCCGTGGTGGTCTTCGCATGCATCATCGCTTCGTCTCCTCGTGGTTGTCCTATGCCCGTCGCGCTAGCGGGTGCGCATCTCCGGCGGCAGTTGCAGCATCGCCTCCTGCGTCTCGATCAGGGCCTGGCGCGCGCGGGACATCGCCTCGTTCCGCTGATCGCTTGGCGGCTGCTGCGCCATTGCCTGGACCGCCTCGCGCAGGCTTTGCGCGGCGGTGAAAAGCCAGTCCACGGAAGGCGTGTAGACCGGCATCAGGGCGAAGTGCTGCATGCCGCGATAGGCCGGCGTGTCCGGCAGCACGCCCGGGACCATGACCATGTGCCGGTCGCCCCGGCCGCCGCCGTCGCCCGGCATCGGCGCGCGGGCATCCGCGCCCGAGGCCTGGCCCGAGGCGGCCGAATGCGCGGCAAGCCGGCCGTCGATATAGCCGCGGGCGAGCGCCTCGCGCGCGAGGTCCTGCAGCCTGGCGTCGTGGCCGGTCGCGTCTTGCGCCTCGCCCCAGCCCTTGCCGGGCTGCGCGGACACGGCAGTCGGCGCCAAGGTCGCCGCACCGCCGAGCAGCACGGCCGCAAGGACCGCGCCGGGAAGCTGTCTGCCTGTCATGCGTTCTCCTCCGGATCACTCGCGCATGGGAAGATGAGCAGCGGCGCAGCCCGGCACAGTCCGGAGTGCTACCTAGGCAACCGTTGCGGCGCGCGGCGCCGGCCATGCGGTCACGCCTGGCCCGGCCGGGACAGGCACGCTGCCGCCAGCTCTGCGACATGCGCCGTCCCGCGGCCCGTGCCCTGCTCGATCTGCTCGCGGCAGGAGAATCCGTCGGCGACGACCCAGGCGTCGCCCGGCGCGGCGCGCAGCGCAGGGAACAGCCCGCGCTCGGCGATCGTCTGGGAGACGTCGTATTTCTCCGCTTCGAAGCCGAAGGCGCCGGCCATCCCGCAGCAGCCGAAGGGCATCACCTCGTAGTGCAGGCCGAGACGGTCGAGCAGCGCGCGCTCACCCGATGGCCGGATCACCGCGTGGTGGTGGCAGTGGATCTGCACCTTGGCCTGCTGGTCCGGCACGCGTTGCAGCGGGAGCCGGTCGGACTCACGCATCAGGAAGTCGGCGATGTGGAAGGTATGGGCGCTGAGCCGGCGCGCCAGATCGTCCTTGGGGAAGAGGCCCGGCAGCTCATCGAGGAAAGCGGTGACGCAGGCAGGCTCCAGCCCGACCAGCGGCGTGCCGGCCTCGATCTCCGGCCGGAGCGTCTCGAGCGTCTGCCGCCAGAGCCGCGTCGCCCGATCCAGCATGCCCCAGTCATAGAGCGGGCGGCCGCAACAGAGCGGGCGCGCGGGGATGTGCACGTCCCAACCCGTGGCCTCCAGCAGACGAACCGCGGCTTTTGCGGTCTCCGGGCGGAAGAAGTTGTTGAAGGTATCCGGCCATAGCAGCACGCGACGGCCGCTGCCGCGCGGCGAGTCGCGACGGGCGAACCAGCGCGTGAAGGCCTCCGCGGCGAAAGGCGGGATGCGCCGCTGCGGCGCGATGCCGCCGGCCCATTTGGCCAGGCGCGAGAGACCCGGCGTGCGCAGCAGCGCATTGACCGCGCCGGGTGCGGCGGCGGCGATCGGCGCCCAGTCCTGGATCATGCCCATCGCGAAGGCCGCACGCGGGCGCAGGCGACCCTTGTAGTAATGCGCCTGGAACTCGGCCTTCCAGGTCGCCATGTCCACATGCACGGGGCAATCGCTCTTGCAGCCCTTGCAGCCGAGGCAGAGATGCAGCGCGTCGTGCACTGCATCGCTGCGCCAGCCCTGCTCGATCGCGCCGCCATGCACCATCTCGAACAGCATGCGCGCCCGGCCGCGCGTGCTGTGCTCCTCCTCCCGCGTCGCGAGATAGCTCGGGCACATCACCTCGCCCTTGGTGTCGGTGCGCCGGCAGACCGCAACGCCGAGGCAGCGTTCCGCCGCGCGGTGAAAGCCGCCGACGTCCGAATAGTCGAACCAGGTCGGGATCCGGGGCGGCCGGTAGTCCGGGCCAAGCCGCAGGTTCGAGGTGATGGGGTAGGGGTCCACCACCTTGCCCGGGTTCATCCGCCCGGCCGGGTCCCAGATCGTCTTGAACTCCCGGAAGGCGTGGACGAGCTCGGGCCCGTACATCTTCTCGAGCAGCGCGGCCTTGGACTGGCCGTCGCCATGCTCGCCCGACAGCGAGCCGCCGTACCGCACCACCAGATCCGCTGCCTCGTCCAGGAAGCGCCGCCAGGTCTCGACGCCCTGCTCGTGGCGGATGTCGTAGCTGATGCGCGAATGCACGCAGCCATCGCCGAAATGCCCGTAGAGCGGCGTCTGGTAGCCGTAGCGGTCGAGCAGCGCGTGGAAGTCGCGGAGATAGGCGCCGAGCCTGTCGGGCGGCACCGCGCTGTCCTCCCAACCTTCCCAGGTCTCCGGGCGGCCGGGCACATAGGTGCTGCCGGGCAGGCTGGCCTCCCGCACCTTCCATATCTTCTCCTCGTCCGGTTCGTCCTTCACCAGCTTGGCGCGGATGCCGGGGCGGTCGGCGAAGGCGGCCTTCAGCCGATCCGCCTTCGCGATCGCTTCCTCCTCGGTCCAGCCGTTGAACTCGACGACGAGCCAGTCATGCGCGTCGGGTAGGATGCGGATGTTGCCGGCCTCGAGGTGCTTGCGCTGCATGCCCTCGATCAGGAAGTGGTCTATGCCCTCGACCGCGATCGGGCCGAATTCCAGCACGCGGGGAACGACGTCCGCGGCCTCGAAGATGCTGTCGAAGGCGAGCACGACCATCGAACGCTCCGGCGGATCCGGCACCAGGCGCAGCGTCGCTTCCAGGACGGTGACCAGCGTGCCCTCGGTGCCGACCAGTGCCTTGGCGACGTCGAAGCCGTGCTCAGGCAGCAGCTTGTCGAGGTCGCAATAACCGGAGACGCGACGCGGGATCTTCGGATAGCGTGCGCGGATCAGCTCACCGTAGCGCTGCCGGAATGCGTCCATGGCGCGGTAGATCTCCGCGCGGCGGCCGCCGGCGGCGAGAATGGCCTGGAACTCTTCCGCGTTCGTCTTCCCGACGGTCAGGCGCAGCCCGTCATAGGTCAGCACCTCCAGCGTCTCGACATTGTCGGCGGTGCGGCCGGCCATGACGGAGTGCGGCCCGCAGGAGTTGTTGCCGATCATGCCGCCGAGCGTGTTGCGCGTGTGCGTGGCGGGGTCGGGGCCGAAGGTCAGCTGGTGGCGGTTCGCGGCCTGGCGCAGCACGTCGAGGATGCAGCCGGGCTCGACGCGGGCGACGCGACGCACGGGGTCCACCTCCAGCACGTGGTGCAGGTATTTCGAGAAGTCGAAGATCACCGCCGTGTTCGTGCTCTGCCCCGCCAGCGCCGTGCCGCCGCCGCGCGGGAAGACCGGCACGCCGAAGCGGCGGCAGACCGACATGGCGCGCACCACGTCCTCGTTGCTGCGCGGCACCACGACGCCGATCGGCACCTGGCGGTAGTTCGAAGAATCCGTGGCGTAGAGCGCGCGGCTGCCGGCATCGAAGCGCACCTCCGCGCCGGTCTCGCGCCGCAGTGCCTCGGCGAGGCGCGCGGGATCCAGCCCCGGCTCACTCGTGAAGGCTGCGCTTACACGACCATGGGCGTCATGGCGCACCTCGCGCCGCATGACATGCGGGCGGTTCGCAACGGTCATCTCGGTGTCCTCGTGTCAGCGGGCGAGCATGTCGGGGCTGAGCTCGGCCAGGGATGTCGCGCCCATCAGCCCGAGCGTGTGGTCCATCTCCTCCGTTAGGATCGCGATGGCGCGCGTCACGCCGGCCGCGCCCGCCGCCGCGACGCCGTACAGCGCGGCACGCCCGATCTGCACGGCATCCGCGCCCAGCGCGATTGCCTTCAGCACGTCGGCGCCGCGCCGGATCCCGCCATCGACCAGGATGGTGAAGCCCTTGCCGACGAGGCGCCGCGCTTCCGGCAGCATCTCGAGCGGCGCGACGGCGCTGTCGAGCTGCCTGCCGCCATGGTCCGACATGACGACGCCGTCGGCGCCGATCTCCGCGGCGCGGGCGACGTCCTCCGGTCGGACCAGGCCCTTGACCAGCAGCCGGCGTGGCCAGAGTGCGCGGATGCGGCGCATCGTCTCCCAGTCCAGCGCCTTGTCCATCCGGTCCCGCACCCAGAAGGCGCTGTCGTAGAAGCCCTGGTGCTCCTTCGGCACGAATTCGATGATGTTCTCGAACGCCGGCATGCCGGGACGGCGCAGCATTGTCGCAGCGAGCCAGCGCGGATGCAGCGCGGCTCCCCCGAGCGACCGCCAGGTCAGACGGCCCGGGCTGACGAAATGGTGGCTGCTCCAGGACCGGTCGCCGAAGATCTGCGCGTCCGTCGTGACGACCAAGGCTTCGCAGCCCGCATGCTCGGCGCGCGCGACCAGGGCCTCCTGCACCTCGGGCGGGCCGAAGACATAGAGCTGCCACCAGTGGCGGAGGTCATCGAGTCCCGCGCGCACCTGCTCCATCGCCATGTTCGACATGGTGCTCTGGGTGAAGGGAATGCCGGCGGCCGCCGAGGCCTCGGCCAGCATGCGGTCGGCGCCTGCGCGGAACAGCCCGTTGAGGCCGGTCGGCGCGATGACGACGGGGATCGGGACGGGGCGCCCGAACAGCGTGGACGAAACGCTCCGGTGGGAGACATCCACCAGCGCGCGCGGCAGGAAGCGCCAGGCCGCCAGCGCGGCCAGGTTGCGCGCCAGCGTCTGCTCCTGCTCGGCGCCACCCTCCAGGTAGCCCAGCGCAAAATCGGGCAGGAAGCGATGCGCCATCGCGCGCAGGTCCTCGATGGTGATGGCGCGCGCAGGGTCGCGGCCGGCATAGAGCCAGCGGGGCGGCGATCCGCCGAGCTGCGCCGGACTGGGCGCCAGCGGGGAGAAGGCGGAGCCCGGCGCCTCGATACCCGGTGCGGGGGCGACAGCGCGCATCGCGGCACCCTCAGCTCTTGCCCGGCGCTTCTTCCTTCTGGCCGGTGCCGGGCATCAGCGTGGCGATGATCTCGCGCGCCGTGTTCTTCAGCACGCTGCCGAGTTCCGGCTCACCGACCATCGAGGAGACGAAGGCGCGCGCCTCTGCCAGCGTGATGTGAGGCGGCAGGGGCGGGACGTTCGGGTCGGTGTAGAACTCGACGACCGTCGGGCGATCGGCGGCGAAGGCTTCGTCCCAGGCCGAGGCGATGCGGTCCGGGTTGTCCACGAAGATGCCCTTGAGGCCGAGAAGCTCCGCGTAGCGGTGATACGGGATGTCGGGCAGGCTCTGCGATCCCAGGAACTTCGGGTCGCCCGCCATCACCCGCTGCTCCCAGGTCACCTGGTTCAGGTCGCGGTTGTTCAGGACGAGGCAGACGAGCCGCGGGTCGGACCAGCGCTGCCAGTATTTGGCGACGGTGATCAGCACGTTCATGCCGTTCATCTGCATCGCGCCGTCGCCGCAGATCGCGAGCACCGGCCGGTCGGGATAGGCGAACTTCGCGCCCACCGCATACGGCATGCCGGACCCCATGGTCGCCAGCCCGCCGGAGAGCGAGGCCATCATCCCGCTGCGCAGGCGGACGTCGCGCGCGTACCAGTTGGTGTGAGAACCGGAATCGCCGGCGATGATGCAGCGGTCGGGCAGGCGCGGCGACAGATCCCAGAAGACGCGCTGCGGGTTGATGGGATCGGCGGGGTGCATGGCGCGGGCTTCCAGCGTGCGCCACCATTCCGCGACGTTGCTCTCGATCCGGTCGCGCCACGACCGGTCCGCCTTCGGCTGCAGCAGAGGCAGCAGCGCTTCCAGCGTCGCCTTGCTGTCGCCGACGAGGCTGATCTCCATGGGGTAGCGGAGGCTCAGCATGCCGGGCTCGATGTCCACCTGCACGCCGCGCGCCTGGCCTTCCTTCGGCAGGAACTCGGAATAGGGGAAGCCGCTGCCGACCATCAGCAGCGTGTCGCATTCCATCATCATCTCCCAGCTCGGCCGGGTGCCGAGCAGGCCGATGGAGCCGGTGACGAAAGACAGGTCGTCGGGCACCGCGGCCTTGCCGAGCAGCGCCTTGGCGACGCCGGCGCCCAGCCGCTCCGCCACCGCGATCACTTCGTCCGTCGCATGCAGCGCGCCGGCCCCGACCAGCATCGCGACCTTGGAGCCAGCGTTCAGCACCTCGGCCGCGTGCCGGATCTGGGCCTGCGTCGGGATGACGAGAGGCTTCTCATAGCCGATGCCGGAATGCACCGTGCCGTGCTTGCGCGGCGGCACTTCCACGGCGTCCAGTTCCTGCAGGTCGTTCGGGATGATGATGCAGGTGACGCGGCGCTCCGCCATGGCGATGCGCATGGCGCGGTCCACGAGGTGGCGGATCTGGTCCGGCACGCTGGCCTGCTGCACGAAGGCGCCGGCGACATCCTTGAACAGCGACTGCAGGTCCACTTCCTGCTGGTAGTGGCCACCGAGCGCGGCGCGCGCCTGCTGGCCGACGATCGCCAGTACCGGCATGTGATCGAGGCGCGCGTCGTAGAGCCCGTTCAGCAGATGGATCGCACCGGGGCCGGAGGTGGCGAGGCAGACGCCGACCTCGCCGGTGAACTTGGCATGCGCGCAGGCCATGAAGGCGGCCATCTCCTCATGCCGCACCTGCACGAAGTCGATGGCGTCCTCCGTCCTATCGAGCGCGCCGATCAGGCCGTTGATGCCGTCGCCCGGAAAGCCGAAGACGCGCCTGACGCCCCAGTCCCGCAGCCTCTGCCAGATGAAATCGCCGACCGTCTTCGCCATGCGCGCTGCCCCTCACTGCTCGGCAACTCCCGCGGCCTATCCTCGCTTGCGCCGGTCCGGGAGCCACCTCAACGCCCCCTCGTGGTGCGTGTTCCGCCACCTCCGTAGTGGCCCTTAGGCAACTGCGATGAATTCACCGCGCTGGCTCAGGGCTGCAGCCATCCGGAGATGCCGATGCAGAGCAGGCTGGTGCACGAGGCGAATGGCCAGCGGACCTTCGTCGTCGTGCTGGAGACCGGGGACGAGGTGCGCAACAGCCTGCACCGCCTGGCCGAAGATGAAGGGCTTTCGGGCGCGCAGCTCAGCGCGATCGGCGCCCTGCGTTGCGCTACGATCCGCTGGTTCGACTGGGAAGCGAAGCAGTACCGGCCCATCCCGGTCGAGGAGCAGGTCGAGGTGGTCTCGCTCCTCGGCGACATCGCGCTCGATACGGAGGGGCAGCCGAAGCTTCACCTCCACGCCGTGCTCGGCCGCCGGGACGGCAGCGCGATGGGCGGCGACCTCGAGCGCGGCGAGGTGCGGCCGACGCTCGAGATCGTGGTGACCGAATCGCCCACGCATCTGCAGCGCGTCCACGACCCGCAGACCGGCCTCGCCCTGATCCGGCTGGACGGCCAGGTCCCTTGAGCAAGTCCATGCATCGCGGCA
Organism: Falsiroseomonas sp. HW251; assembly: GCF_050563545.1. NCBI lineage: Bacteria > Pseudomonadati > Pseudomonadota > Alphaproteobacteria > Acetobacterales > Roseomonadaceae > Falsiroseomonas > Falsiroseomonas sp. HW251. Next base: position 28,440 of record NZ_JBNXUM010000045.1, on the reverse strand, counting down.
GGCAAAGCGCACTCCCTTGCCGCCACGCTGATCCCGCGCAGGAAGGCGACGCGCCATGACCACTGCCAAGCCACCGCTGGTCCTGAAGCTGGCCGGATATCCGGTCGCTCTCCTTGGGATCGTGCTGGCGCTCGCCGGCCTCTGGCTCGCCGTGCTCGGTGGGTCCTGGTTCTACGTCGCCTGCGGGATCGTCATGGCGGGGACGGGCGCGATGCTGGCGCGGGGCGAGCGCGCAGCGCTCTGGGGCGCGGCCCTGCTGGTCGGCGGAACGCTTCTCTGGTCATTGTGGGAAGCTGGCCTCGACTGGTGGCCGCTCGCTGCGCGGGGCGACGTGGTCGTGCTGGTCGGGCTGCTGTTGCTGACGCCCTGGATCACCCGCGCTCTCGGCCGCGCGGCCGGCGCGCAGGTCTCCCCGCTGCGCGGCGGTGGGCTCGCGCTGTCGCTGACCGTGCTGGCGGCGCTCGGCGTCGCTGCGGCGTCGTGGTTTACCGACCCACATCGCATTGACGGCTCGCTGCCCGAGATCCGCGGCGCCAGCAGTCCGTCCGCCGCGGCCGTGCCGCCCGGCGAGTGGCACGCCTATGGGCGCACCGAGGCGGGTCAGCGCTGGTCGCCGCTCGCGCAGATCACGCCGGACAATGTCTCGCGACTGGAGGTCGCCTGGCACTATCACACGGGCGACCTGCGCGGGCGCGCAGGCGATCCGAAGGAGACCACCTTCGAGGTCACGCCGCTGAAGATCGGCGATCGCCTTTATTTCTGCACGCCGCATCAGGACGTGGTCGCGCTGGACGCGACAACCGGCCGCGAGGCCTGGCGCTATGACCCGCGGATCCGGGGCCACCTCGCACTGCAGCACCTGACCTGTCGGGGCTTGGCCTATTTCCCCGGCGGCCGCACCGGGCCCAACGCGGCCGCGCCGGGCTCGCCGCGGCAGGTCGCCGCCGCGCCGTCCCCGGTCTCAGATATGCCCGTCGCGGCAGCGGACGGTGCCCAGGCGACGAGCTGCGACGCGAAGCTGCTGATGCCGACCGCCGATGGCCGGCTCATCGCGCTCGATCCCGCCACCGGCGCGGTCTGCCGCGACTTCGGCGATGGCACGGGGCAGGTGAACCTCTGGGCGAACATGCCGAACGTGGATCCTGGCGCCTACTACTCCACCTCGCCGCCGGTGGTGGCGGGCGGGCTGGTGATCGTGGGCGGGACGGTGCTCGACAACGTCTCGACGCATGAGCAGTCCGGCGTCATCCGTGCCTTCGACATTCGAACCGGCGCGCTGGTCTGGAACTGGGATTCGGGCAACCCGGACCAGACCGCGCCTCTGCCCGCCGGCGAGCACTACACGCCGAACTCGCCGAACAGCTGGACGACGATGGCCGCCGACGAGACGCTCGGCCTGGTCTATGTCCCGCTCGGCAACCAGCCGCCGGATCAGTGGGGTGCGAACCGCAGCCCGGCGGTGGAGCGCTTCTCCTCCTCCATCGTCGCGCTCGATCTCGCGACGGGCCGGGTGCGCTGGCGGTTCCAGACTGTGCATCATGACCTCTGGGACTATGACGTGCCGGCGCAGCCGAGCCTCGTCGACCTGACAGTTAACGGGCAGCGCGTGCCGGCTTTGGTTCAGCCGACCAAGCAGGGCGAGCTCTTCGTCCTCGACCGCCGCACCGGCGAGCCGCTGCTGCCGGTGCGCGAGGTCCCCGCGCCGCAGGGCACGTTGCGCGGCGACCATGCCGCGCCGACCCAGCCGGTGTCGGCGCTGTCCTTCGAACCGCCGCGGCTGCGGGAGCGCGACATGTGGGGCGCGACGCTGTTCGACCAGTTGGCCTGCCGCATCCAGTTCCACCGCCTGCGCTACGAGGGCCGCTTCACCCCGCCGTCGTTACAGGGCTCGATCGTCTATCCCGGCAATTTCGGTGTCTTCAACTGGGGCGGCGTCGCGGTGGATCCGCAGCGTCAGGTCGCGTTCACGACGCCGGCCTACCTCGCCTTCGTCTCGCGGCTGGTGCCGCGCGCGAACGATCACGACCTCTATGTCAACGACACGCCGCCAGAGGGCGCGCTGCCCGCGCTGAACGAGAATTTCGGCGCGCCCTATGCGGTGGAGTTGAAGCCCTTCCTCTCACCCATCGCGCTGCCCTGCCAGGCCCCGCCCTGGGGCTACGTGGCCGGCGCCGACCTGCTCACCGGCCGCATCGCCTGGATGCATCGAAATGGCACGGTGCGTGACCTCACGCCGCTGCCGCTGCCCTTCCGCATGGGCGTGCCGGACCTCGGCGGGCCGATCGTCACGGCTGGCGGCGTCGCCTTCCTCTCCGGCACGCTGGACTACTACCTGCGCGCCTATGACGTGGCGACGGGTCGCGAGATCTGGATGGCGCGGCTGCCCGCCGGCGGACAGGCGACGCCGATGACCTACCAGGGCGCGGATGGTCGCCAATACGTGCTGGTGGCGGCGGGCGGACACGGCTCGCTCGGGACCGATGCGGGGGACAGCATCATCGCCTACGCGCTCCCGCGCTGACGCGGGCGGGCGGCCTCTCCGTAGCAGCACGTAAGGGGAGAACCGCATCGCCCTGGCCACGTTGGCGACACCAAAGGCCGGGCGGTGACCAGCGTTCTGCTCAGCAAGGGCGACACCATGTGCTCCACCAGCCCGCACCGCGCCGCCGCCCTCCGGCCTCCTCGTCCGTGACCGAGCGTGGCTCAGCTCTTCCCGCCCTGGTCGAATGCCGCTGCGCGCGCGGGCCTCTTCGCGATCGTGGCGTTGCCCGTCGCGGCGCTGGGCGTCGCCATGGCGCTGCCCTTCACGCCGCATGTGACGGGGCAGGACAGGATCCTCGCCCAGCCCGTGCCCTTCAGCCACGAGCATCACGTCGGCGGCCTCGGCCTGGATTGCCGCTACTGCCACACCTCCGCGGCGGAATCGCGCTTCGCCGGGCTGCCGCCGACCGAGACCTGCATGACCTGCCATTCGCAGCTCTGGACGAATGCGCCGATGCTGGCGCCGGTGCGGGAGAGCCTGGCGGCCGGGCGGCCGCTGCACTGGCAGCGCGTCCACAACCTGCCGGGCTATGTCTATTTCGACCACAGCATCCATGTCGCGAAAGGCGTGGGCTGCTCCACCTGTCACGGCGACGTCGCGCGCATGCCGCTGATCCGCCAGGCGGCGCCGCTGACGATGGGGTGGTGTCTCAACTGCCATCGCGATCCCGTGCCGAACCTGCGGCCGGAATCCGCGATCTACGACCCGCACTGGACGCCGCCGCCGGATCAGCGCGCGCGCGGCGAGGCGCTGATCCGACACTACCTCATCGCGACGGAGCACCTGACGGATTGCTCGGTGTGCCACCGGTGACGCCGTGACGATGCCGCCCGACGACGCGATCGGACGCCGCCAGGCCGCGCTCGGGCTGCTGGCTGCGGCGCTGACCGGCGCGCTTGGCGGCTGCGACCGGCCGGAGGAGGAGATCCTCCCCTATGTCCGCATGCCGGAGCGCCTGGTGCCCGGTCGGCCGCTGACCTTCGCGACCTCGCTGCCGCTCGAAGGCCAGGCCCGCGGCGTGCTCGTCACCTCCTTCGAGGGACGGCCGACCAAGGTGTCGGGCAATCCCTCGCACCCCGCGAGCCGCGGCGCGACAGACGTCTTCGCCGAGGCCGAGGTGCTGTCGCTCTACGACCCCGACCGGTCGCGCGCGGTGCGGATCGGGGATCGCATCGGGTCCTGGGATAGTGCGCTGGCGGCGCTTCTGCCGCGGCTCGCCGCGCTCGAGGCGCGCGGCGGCGAGGGGCTGCGCCTGCTCACCGGCCCGATCACCTCGCCCACGCTGGTGCGGCTGATCGGGGATACGCGCCGGCGCTTCCCGGCAATGCACTGGCACGTCCACGCAGCTGTCGGCGAGGCAAACCGGCGGGACGGGGCGGCACTGGCCTTCGGGCGAACGCTCGCGATCCGGCCCAGGCTCGATCGCGCTGCCGTGACGCTCGCGCTGGATGCCGACCCGCTCGGGCCAGGGGCGGAGCAGATCGCGAACGCGCGTGCCTTCGCCGCGCGGCGCATGGCGCGCGCGGGCGCCACCGGCTTCTCGCGCCTCTATGTCGCGGAGCCGCTGCCGACGCTGACCGGCGCCTCGGGCGATCATCGGCTCTGCGTCCATCCCGCGGTGCTGCGCGACATGGCCGTGACGCTCGCCGCGCGGCTCGGCGCCGACCTTGCGCCGCCGGACCTGCCGCCGGACGCCGCGCGATTCCTCGATGCCGCGCTTTCCGACCTGCAGGCGCATCGGGGCGAGGCGCTGGTACTGACCGGCGAATGGCAGGATGCGCGCATGCACGCGCTGGTCCACTGGATCAACGCAAGGCTCGATGCGCCGATCGGGGCGATCGAACCGTTGCTTCCCGACGCGCCTGGGTTGGACCCGCTGGTCGAGGCGATGCAGGCCGGCCAGGTGGAGGCGCTGTTCGTGCTCGGCGCGAACCCAGCCTATGACGCGCCGGCGGCGCTTGGCTTCGCGGAGGCGCGACGCCGCGTGCCCTTCCTGCTGCACCACGGCCTGCATCGCGACGAGACGGCGGCCCTGTCCGACATCCATGTCCCGGCGCCGCATGCGCTGGAGGAGTGGGGCGACCTTCGGGCGCCGGACGGCACGGCGAGCCTGGTGCAGCCGCTGATCCGGCCGCTCTATGGCACGCGCGGCATGGTGTCGCTGCTCGGCGTGCTCGCCGGCACGCTGGACGTCGAGGCCCATCCGGCCGTGCGCGCGACCTGGGCGGGCAGGACGGGTCTGCACGGCGATGCGTTCGAGGCCTGGTGGCGAGAGGCGCTGCATGCGGGCGTCGTGCCCGACAGCAGCGCGCCGCCGGTGCCCCTGCCGCCGCCGCGGCCGCCGGAGGCGCCGGAGCGTCCTCTGCAGGAGGGGCGGATCCTTGCGCTGCGTCCCGACCCCACGATCTGGGACGGCGTCCAGGCCAACAATGCCTGGCTGCAGGAATGCCCGAAGCCCTTCACCAGCCAGACCTGGGGCAATGCTGCGCTGATGAACCCGCGCGACGCGTCGGCACGTGGCGTGGGCGACGGCGACGTCGTCACGCTGGATCTCGAGGGGCGCCGGATCGAGGCACCGGTGCTGCTGCGCGAGGAGGTTGCCCCGGGCGTCGTGGGCTTGACCCTGGGCTATGGGCGGCGCGCCGCCGGCGCGATCGGCAGCGGATTGGGCGTGGACGCCTATGCAATCCGCCGGCCCGAGGCGCCGTGGTACGCGCCGGGGCTCTCCGTCACGTCGGCCGGGCACCGCGCGCGGCTCGCGACCCGACAGGATCACCAGACGCTCGAAGGCGAGGCACGCGAGATCCTGCCCGTCGTGCCGTTGGACGAGATCATCCGCGCCGCCGCGCAGCCGCCAGCGCCGCCGCCACCCGACTTCTACCCGGACGTGGACTACGACGGCTACGCCTGGGGCATGGTGATCGACACCACGCTGTGCATCGGCTGCAACGCCTGCGTCGTCGCCTGCCAGTCCGAGAACAACGTGCCCGTCGTCGGGCCGGAACAGATCGCAATGGGCCGCGTGATGCACTGGCTCCGCGTGGACACCTATACGCAGCGGGGTCCCGGCGGCGCGGCGCTGACCGGCTTCCAGCCCGTTCCCTGCATGCATTGCGAGAAGGCGCCCTGCGAGCCGGTCTGCCCCGTCGCCGCATCGGTCCACGACCACGAGGGGCTGAACGTCCAGGTCTACAATCGCTGCATCGGCACGCGCTTCTGCCAGTCCAACTGCCCCTACAAGGTCCGGCGCTTCAACTTCTTCGGCTACGCCGACGGCCAGGAATACGCCAACCAGGGCGCGCCCTCCCTCGCCGCGCAACGCAACCCGGAGGTCACGGTCCGAGCGCGCGGCGTGATGGAGAAATGCACCTACTGCGTGCAGCGCATCAGCCAGCAAAGGCGCGAGGCAAAGAAGGAGAACCGCGCGATCGGGGACGGCGAGGTCGTCACGGCCTGCCAGGCGGCCTGCCCGACCCAGGCGATCGTCTTCGGCGACCTGAACCAGCCACGTTCCTCCGTCGCCGCGCTGCGGCGCGAGCCGCATCACTACGCGCTGCTCGGCCATCTCGGGACGCGGCCGCGCACGACCTACCTGAAGCAGGCGCGCAACCCCAACCCGGCGCTAGAGGAGGAGGGGTGAGCGCCGTCACGCAACAGCCTCTTCCGTCGCAGGCCAGCTACGGCGAGCTCGTCGGCGTGGTCGCCGACCCGCTGCTGGAACGCCGGCCCGGCCGGGGCTGGTGGATCGCGCTCGGCATCGGGACGGCGCTGACACTGGTGCTCCTCGGCGCGATGGCCTGGCTCTTCATCCAGGGCATCGGCATCTGGGGCGTGGACACCACCGTCGTCTGGGGTTTCGCCATCGCGAACTTCGTCTGGTGGCTCGGCATCGGGCATGCGGGGACGCTGATCTCCTCGCTGCTGCTGCTGACGCGGCAGCGCTGGCGCGCCTCGGTCAACCGCTTCGCGGAGGCGATGACGCTGTTCGCCGCCTCCATCGCGGGCCTCTTCCCGATCCTGCATCTCGGCCGACCCTATCGCTTCTACTGGCTGGTTCCCTATCCCAATTCCATGCAGGTCTGGCCGCAATGGCGCAGCGCGCTGGTCTGGGATTTCGCGGCGATCTCGACCTACCTGATCTTCTCCCTGCTGTTCTGGTACTGGGGCCTGATCCCCGACCTCGCCACGCTGCGCGACCGCGCGCGGAACCTAGCCTGGAAGCGCGTCTACGGCGTGCTGTCGCTGGGCTGGCGCGGCTCAGCGCGGCACTGGCAGCTGCACGGCGCCCTGTACGGCGCGATGGCGGCGATCGGCCTGCCGCTGGTCGTTTCCGTGCACAGCATCGTCGGCATGGACTTCGCCGCGAGCCTCATGCCGGGCTGGCAGGAGACGATCTTCCCGCCCTACTTCGTCGTCGGCGCGCTGTTCTCGGGCTTCGCCATGGCGGTCACGATCGCGGTGATCCTGCGCGCCGCCCTCGGCCTGCAGGAAGTGATCCGCGCGAAGCACTTCGACGCGATGTCGAAGATCCTTCTCGCGGGCTCCATCGCGATGGGCTTCTCCTACGCGACGGAGTGGTTCAACACCTGGTACGGCGGCGGCCGCGCGGAGACGGAGCATCTGCGCTTCCTCTTCGCCGGCGAGTATGCGCCGTTCTACATCCTGATGCTGTGCTGCAACGTCGTGGCGCCCCAGATCCTGTGGTGGCCGCGGGCGCGCGTTTCCATGCCGATCCTTCTCGTGCTCACGCTGGTGATCAATCTCGGCATGTGGCTGGAACGTGTGCTGATCGTCATCACGACGCTGTCGCATGCGCACCTGCCGTCGATGCGCGCGATCTTCGTGCCGACGATCTGGGACTGGCTGACGCTCGCGGGCTCCATCGGCTTCTTCGTGCTGCTCTTCGTGGCCTTCGTCCGTCTGTTCCCGGTGGTGGCCATGCACGACCTCGGCAAGCGCCTGCGGCAGGAGAAGGAGGAGATGGCATGACCCGCCTCGTCCTTGCCGAGTTCGCGGACCCGGAGACGCTGGTCGCCGCGGCGCGCCGGGCTCGGCAGGCCGGGCTCCGCGGCCTGGATGCGCACACGCCCTTCGCGATGGAGGAGTTGCCGGAGGCGCTGGGCTTCGGCAGCACCGGCATCCGCCTGGTCATGCTTGCCTCGGGCATCGCCGGCGCGGCCTTCGCCTTCTGGCTGCAGTGGTGGACGGCCGTGCTGGACTATCCCGTCAACGCCGGCGGGCGCCCGCTGTTCAGTTGGCAGGTCTTCGTCATGCCGACCTTCGAGGGCGGCATCCTCCTCGCCACCTTCGGCGGCATCCTGGCCTTCCTGCTCACCAGTGGCCTGCCGCGGCTGAACCACCCGGTCTTCGACGCGCATGGCTTCGATCGGGCGAGCCAGGACCGCTTCTTCCTGGCCATCGAGGATCCGCGCGCGGATGGCGCGCGCGTCGCCGCGCTGCTCGATGGCCTCGCCCCGCTCTCGATCCGGGAGGTCGCGGCGTGAGGCGCGCGCTGCTGGTCGCCCTGCTGCCGTTCGCGCTGCTGGGCTGCCGGCAGGAGATGGCGCAGCAGAAGCGCTACCGCACCTATGCTGCCGCGCCGCTCTGGCCCGATGGCACCGCGGCGCGACCCCTGCCGGAAGGCGTGGTGGCCCAGGGCGACCTGGCCTTCCTTGCCGCCGCCGCGCAGCCCGAGGTCACGCCGGCGCTGCTCGCCCGCGGTCGGGAGCGCTTCGATGTCTTCTGCGCGCCCTGCCACGGCCTGGCCGGCGCGGGCGACGGCATGATCGTGCGACGGGGCTTCCCCCGACCGCCGAGCTACCACACCGCCCGGCTGCGCGCCGCGCCGGCGCAGCACTTCTACGACGTCATTACGGACGGCTACGGCGTCATGTACTCCTATGCCGCGCGCGTGCCGCCGGCGGACCGCTGGGCCATCGCTGCCTATATCCGCGCCCTTCAGCTTTCCCAGGATGCCGAGATCGCCGCCGTTCCCGAGGCGCGGGAGCGGCTGCGATGAGCGTGGCGACCTTGCCCTGGCTGCGTGAACGCCGCCGCGCCGCGTCGGCGGCGGCAACTGCCTGCGCGGTGCTGCTGCTGGCCTGGGGGCTGCTCGGCCCGGCCGAGGTGGCGATGGCGGGCTGGCTGATCGGGCTGCTGTTCTGGATCGGCATTGCCCTCGGCGCGATGACGCTGCTGGCGGTGCATGCGACGACGGGCGGCGAATGGGTCGAGGAGTTGCGCCCGGTGCTGGTGCCCGCCGCGGCCTCGCTGCCGGTCTTCGCGGTGGTGGCGCTGCCGCTGCTGCTGGCGCCGGGGCTGCTTTATCCCTGGGCGACGGATCCCGGACTGGCGCAGCGGCCCTCGGTCGCCGTCTGGTATCTCTCGCCCTTGCCCTTCGCGCTGCGCTCGGTGGTCGCGCTGGCGGGCTGGAGCGTCTTCGGTCTGCTGCTGGCGCATGGCGGCGCGCGACGCAGCGGCGTCGGCGCGGCGGCGCTGATCTTCCACACCCTTGCCATGGCGGTGATCCCGCTGGACTGGGTGCTGTCGCTCGATCCGCATTTCCACTCGACCGTCTTCGGCGCGGCGACGGGGGTGAACCAGGTGCTGGCGGCGCTGGCCTGGTGCGCGCTGCTGCGTCCGGAGGAGCCCGGTGGGCAGGGGCGGGCAGGGGACCTGGCGCGGATGATGATCGCGGCGCTGCTCGGCGCCATCTATCTCGGTTTCGCGCAGTTCCTGGTGCCCTGGTACGGAAACCTGCCGGAGAAGGCCGCCTGGTTCCTGCCGCGCGAGACCGCGCCCTGGGTGTGGCTGGAGGTTGCCTCGCTGCTGCTGGCGACGCTGGTGCCCTTCGTCGCGCTGCTCGCCGCGCGCATCCGTCGTTCGCCGCGGCCGCTCGCCGCTGTCGGAGCGTCCGTGCTGGCGGGCACGCTGCTGCACCAGGCCTGGCTCGTTGGTCCTCGTGTCGGGCCGCTCGTGCTGCTGAGCGGCGTGCTCGCCGTCGTCGCGATCGGCGGCGCCTGGACCGCGCTGTCACTCCGTCCGTCCGCCGGCCGTTTGCCTACCGGGAAGGAGGCGCGGCATGGCCTCGCCTGAGGCAGCCGCCGAGCGGCGGAAGTCGATCGACCTCAACCTTCGCGCAGTGCTCTGGACGGCCGGCGGCACGGCGAGCTTCCTGCTAGTCTCGCTCGCGGGCCTATATCTGATCTGGCAAGCCGCGGACGGGCCGCGCGATTTTCCGCTGCCACAGGGCTACGGCCCTCCCGACCTGCAGAGCGACCCAGCGGGCGACCTGCGGCGCTTCACGGCCGGCCAGCGGGCCGCGCTCGAGGACTACGCCTGGGTGGACCGCGAACGCGGCATCGTGCGCATTCCCGTCGAGCATGCGATGGAGATCCTGGCGTCGCGCGGTGCAGCGGCCTGGGCTCCCCTGCCGCCGCCCGCCGCGAACGAGGCGTCGCGGTGATGAGGCCCGCGGCAGCGCTCCTGCTCTTCCTTTGCGCCGCCGCGCCGGTCAAGGCGGAGGAGCCGGCGCTGGTGCCGCCGCCGGGTGCCCGCCTGCCGCTCGATCTGCCGGCACGGGACGAGGCCGGCCGTCCGACGACGCTGCGCGACGCGACCGGCGGCCGGCCCATCGTGCTGGTCTTCGCGGATTACAGCTGCGCGACGCTGTGCGGGACCGCGCTCGGCCTCGTCGCTGCCGCGCTGCGGGAGACCGGGCTCCGGCTCGGCGAGGATGTCGTCCTGCTCGTGCTCGGCCTCGATCCGCGGGACGGCCCGGCCGAGGCCACGGCGATGCGGCGTGCCCATGTCGGCGACGGGTCCGGCATGGCTGCCGCATCGCGCTTCATGACCATGGACGCGCCGGTCCTCGGCGTCGCCACCGCGTCGCTCGGCTATCACGCGGTCTGGCGGCCGGATCAGGCCCGCTTCGATCACCCGCTGGCCTGGCTGGTGCTTGCGCCCGACGGCAGGCTCGCCGAGGTGCTGCCGGCGCTGCGCTTCGATCCCGTCGCCTTGCGCCGATCGGTGGAGAGCGCGGCGCGCACGGAACCTGGCGCGCCGGGCATTGTGGCGCGCACGCTCGCGATCTGTCGCGGCTTCGGCGCGCTCGGCAGCGGCGCCCGCCGCATGGTTGTGCTGGCCGGGCTGGGGCTCGGCGGCATTGTCGCTCTCGCCGGCCTCGGCGGCTTCGTCATGCTGCTGAGGGCGCAGCGGAGGCGCGCGGCATGAACGATGCCTCCCCCGGCTGGCCGGTGCATGGCGCGGCGCTGACGTCCTGGGTACGCCTCTGGCCCCCAGCGGCGTCGGCACAGGCCGGCACGGTGGACGGCATCTTCGTCGCGCTGCTCGTCTTCTGCGGCGCGATCTTCCTGCTGGTCGTCGGCCTGCTGGTCGTCTTCAGCATCCGCTACCGCCGCGGCTCCCGCGCAAAGCGCGGCATGCTGCCGGAGGTGCTGACGCGCGACATCGAGATCGGCTGGTATGCCGTCGTGACCTTTCTCGCGGTCTTCATGTTCGGCTGGGCCGGCGCGACACAGCTGACGCTCGACGCGCCGCCGCCCGGCGCACTGGAGATCCACGTCGTCGCCAAGCAGTGGATGTGGAAGGCCGAGCATCCCAACGGCGCCCGCGAGATCAACGAACTGCACATCCCGCGCGGCGAGCCGGTGCGGCTGGTCATGACGTCGCAGGATGTGATCCACAGCTTCTTCGTCCCCGCCTTCCGCCGCAAGCAGGATGTGCTGCCGGGCCGCTTCACCGAGATGTGGTTCACCCCGACCGAGGAAGGCGAGTTCCACCTGCTCTGCGCGGAGTTCTGCGGCACCTCGCATGCACGCATGGGCGGACGCGTCGTGGTGATGGCGCCGGAGGCCTATGCCGCCTGGGTCGCCGCGCAGCCGCAGGGCGACACGCTGGCGCGACAGGGCGAGGCGCTGTTCAACGCCTATGGCTGCTCCGGCTGCCATGCGACGTCGTCGTCGGTCCATGCGCCGCGCCTGGCCGGGCTGTACGGCCGGCCTGTGCAACTGGCCGACGGACGCACGGTGCGCGCCGACGACGCCTATCTCCGCGATTCCATCCTGCAGCCGCGGCGTGACGTGGTCGCGGGCTTCCAGCCCATCATGCCGTCCTTCGCCGGCGTGATCGACGATGGCGAGTTGCAGGCGATCATTGCCTATCTCCGCTCGCTACGTCCGGAGGAGGCACGATGAGCAGCCTTTCCTTCGATCCCGCCATCCGCGACGAGCCGTCGCCTGCGGGCACGAGCTACCTGACGGCGAGGACCGGTGTCGCCTCCTGGCTGCTGACCACCGACCACAAGCGGATCGCCCTTCTTTACATGGCGGTGATCACCGTCTTCTTCTTCATGGGGGGCGCCGCGGCGGTGCTGATCCGTCTCGAGCTCTTCACGCCGAACGGAGACCTGCTCACCGACGATGCCTACAACCGCACCTTCACCTTCCATGGCGTGGTGATGGTGTGGTTCTTCCTGGTGCCGGTGATCCCGACCACGCTTGGCAACTTCCTGCTGCCGCTGATGATCGGCGCGCGGGACATGGCCTTCCCGCGGCTGAACCTGCTGAGCTGGTACATCTTCATCGTCGCGGGCGTCCTGGCGGTGGCCATGCTGCTGGCGGGCGGCGTGGACACCGGCTGGACCTTCTACACGCCGCTTTCCACCGCCTTCGCGCGCGGGCATGTGCTCATGGCAGCGGCGGCGGTCTTCCTGTCCGGCTTCTCCACGATCGCGACCTCGGTCAACTTCGTCGCCACCACCCATCTGCTGCGTGCACCGGGGATGACCTGGTTCCGGCTGCCGCTCTTCGTCTGGTCGCTCTACGCCACGGCGATCGTCATGCTCCTGGCGACCCCGGTTCTGGCCATGGCGCTGCTGCTGATCTTCGCGGAGCGCGCCTTCGGCATCCCGATCTTCGATCCGCTGCGCGGTGGCGACCCGCTGCTGTTCCAGCACCTCTTCTGGTTCTACAGCCACCCCGCGGTCTACATCATGATCCTGCCGGCCTTCGGCGTGATCTCCGAGATCGTCGCCTGCTACGCGCGGCGGCAGATCTTCGGCTACGCGTTCATGGTCTATGCCATCCTGTGGATCGCGATCGTCGGCTTCCTGGTCTGGGGCCACCACATGTTCGTCTCCGGCCAGTCGAGCTTCGCGAACCTCGCCTTTTCCTTCCTGTCCTTCATCGTGGCGGTGCCGTCGGCGATCAAGGTCTTCAACTGGACGGCCACGCTCTATCGCGGGCAGATCACCTTCGACGCGCCGATGCTCTACGCGTTGGGGTTCATCGGGCTGTTCACGCTGGGCGGGCTGACGGGGTTGTTCCTCGCTTCCATCCCCGTGGACGTGCACGTCACCGACACCTACTTCGTGGTCGCGCATTTCCACTTCATCATGGTCGGTGGCGCGGTCACCGCGCTCTATGGCGGACTTGCCTTCTGGTGGCCGAAGATGACGGGGCGGATGTACCCCGAGGCCTGGGCGCGCTTCGCCGCCGTGATGATGTTCTTCGGCTTCGGCTTCACCTTCTTCCCGCAATTCATCATGGGCTTCGCGGGCATGCCGCGGCGCTATCACGTCTATCCCGAGGAGTTCCAGGTCTGGCACGTCCTGTCCTCCTCCGGCGCGGTGATCCTGGCGGCTGCCTACCTCATGCCGATGGGCTACATGGCGCTGTCGCTGTTCCGCGGTCCGCGCGCGGAGGCCAATCCCTTGGGCGCGACCGGGCTGGAATGGCAGACGCCGAGCCCACCGCCCGAGCAGAATTTCGATCGGCCGCCGCGCGTCGAATCGAAGCCCTATCTCTATCACCCCGCGCATGAAGGTCCGCCGGCCCTCGACCGCGCGCCGCACCGCTCGCAGGACCAGCCGGAATGAGCGAGGCGCTGCGCAAGCCCTGGCTCAGCCTGCAGCGCCAGCGGGAAGCGACGAGCTTCGGCCTCTGGGTCTTCCTGGCCACCGAGGCCATGTTCTTCGCCGCCGCGATCCTGGCCTATGGCTTCTACCGCACGCTCTTCCCCGGCCCCTTCGTCGCGGCCGCGCGGGAAAGCGCGATCGGCTACGGCACGGCGAACACCGCGATCCTGCTGACCAGCAGCCTCTTCATGGCCGCGGGCGCCGAGGCCGCGCGCGCCGGGCTGCGCCGGATGGCGCTGCGCTGCCTGCTTCTCACCATCCTGCTGGGCGCGGCCTTCCTGGTGGTGAAGGGCTTCGAATACGCCAAGGACATCGGTGAGGGCTTGATGCCCGGGCCCTTCTTCCGGCTCGACGTGCCGCGCGCGCAGTTCTTCTGGTCCTTCTACTGGGTCGCGACGGGGGTGCATGCGGTGCACCTGGCCGTCGGCATGGTGGCGACCGGCACGCTTCTTCTTCAGGCCTGGTGGCGTTCCCGTTCCCTGGCGAGTCCGGCATTCGAGGCCGTGGCGCTCTACTGGCATTTCGTCGATGCGGTCTGGGTGCTGCTCTTCGCCCTGATCTACCTGCCGGGCCGGTCATGAGCGCGACATCGATCTGGGAGCGCGTGATCCCCGTCTGGCTGGCGCTGATGGCGCTGCTGGGGATCACGGTCTTCGGCGCCTACCAGCCGGTCGGTACGTTCAACCTCCTGCTCGCGCTCGGCATCGCGGTGGCCAAGATCGCGCTGGTGGCCCTGTTCTTCATGCGGCTTCGCGAGCCGGATCCGCTGCTGCGCCTCGCCGCGGGCGCGGCTGGGCTGTGGATCCTGTTCCTCTTCTCGCTCTCTTTCGTGGACCTGCTGACCCGACCCGCCCCGTCGCAACCCGGCGTCGTCACGCCGCGCAGCGAGGCCCCGCCCGCGCGGGCCGAGGGAAGCCGCGCGTTCTGATCGCGCATCGGAGGCCCATGGCGAGCCGCATCGAGGATTACGGGCTGATCGGCGATCGCGAGACGGCGGCGCTGATCGGCCGCGACGGCTCGATCGACTGGCTCTGCTGGCCGCGCTTCGACAGCGACGCCGTCTTCGCCGCGCTGCTCGGCACGCCGGAGCACGGCCGCTGGCTGCTCGCGCCGGCCGGCACGCAAGCCGCGGTCCGGCGGCGCTACCTCGACGGCGCCCTGGTGCTGGAGACGGCGTTCCGCATGCCCGATGGCGGGCTCGCGGTGCTGACGGACTTCATGCCGGAGCGCGGCGAGAACTCCGACGTGGTGCGCATCATCGAGGGCCGCCAGGGCAGGGTGCCCTTCCGGATGGAACTCGTGCTGCGCTTCGGCTACGGCGCCGACGTGCCCTGGGTGACGCGGCTGCCGGGGGACGGCGGGCTGCGTGCGGTCGCCGGCCCGGACAAGGTCGTGTTGCGCACGACGGCGCCGCTGCAAGGGCAGGGGCTGCGCACCGTCGCGTCCTTCACCGTGGAGGCCGGCCAGCGCATTCCCTTCGTGCTGAGCCACGTGCCGTCCCACCGGCCGGACCCGGCCCCGGTCGACGCCGGACGCGCGCTGGACGAGACGCTGGCGGGCTGGCGCGCATGGTCCGGGCGCTGCCGTCCCGCGGGAGGCTGGACGGAGGCGGTGCGGCGCTCCGCCATCACGCTGCGCGCGCTGGCCTATCGCCCGACCGGCGGCATCGTCGCGGCGGCCACCACCTCGCTGCCGGAAGCGATCGGCGGCGCGCGCAACTGGGACTATCGGATCTGCTGGCTGCGCGACGCCACGCTGACGCTTCTCGCGCTGCTGCAGGCGGGCTACCGGGACGAGGCCGAGGCCTGGCGCGACTGGCTGCTGCGCGCGACGATGGGCAGCCCGGAGCAGATCCAGGTCATGTATGGCCTGTCCGGGGAACGGCGCCTGCGCGAATGGGAACTCGGTTGGCTGCCCGGATATGGGGGCTCGCGTCCCGTGCGGGCCGGGAACGCGGCGCATGTCCAGCTTCAGCTCGATGTCTTCGGCGAACTCGCGGACGCCTTCCACCAGGGGCACCGTCACGGCATCCCTATGCCGCCCGAGGCCTGGGCGCTGCAGCGGGCGCTGACCGCGCATCTCGGGCAGGTCTGGACGCAGCCGGATTGCGGGATCTGGGAAGTCCGCAGCGCGCCCCGGCATTTCACCTGGTCCAAGGTCATGGCCTGGGCCGCGGTGGATCGTGCGGTGCGCGGGATCGAGGCCTTCGGCCTGGACGGGCCGCTCGAACGTTGGCGGGATCTGCGTCGCCGCATCCACGAGGACGTCTGCGCGCATGGCTATGACGAGCGGCGCGGCAGCTTCGTCCAGGCCTATGGCGCCGCCGAACTCGACGCCAGCCTGCTGCTGCTGCCCGCGGTCGGCTTCCTGCCGCCCGAGGATCCACGCATCCGCGGCACCATCGCCGCCGTCGAGCGCGAGCTGATCGAGGACGGCCTGGTGCGTCGCTATCGCAGCGAGAGCGCGCCGGACGGGCTCGGCGGCGGCGAGGGGGCCTTCCTCGCCTGCAGCTTCTGGCTCGCGGACGCCTACGCCATGACCGGACGGCGGGAGGAAGCCGTGGCGCTGTTCGACCGGCTGCTCGGCCTGCGCAACGAGCTCGGCCTGCTGTCGGAGGAATACGACCCGCGGGCAAGGCGGATGCTGGGCAACTTCCCGCAGGCCTTCTCGCACACGGCGCTGGTCCGCACGGCCTATGCGCTCTGCACGGACGATGCCGAAGCGGCCCGCCGGCACGGCGCGGGCGCCGAGGCTCAGGCCGGCCCGATGAAGAAGAAGGCGAGGCCCAGCATCGCGTAGACGCCGACGAGCAGCAGGCCCTCGAACCAGGTCGTCTCGCCATCGGCAGCGACGGCGCGCACGGTGATCGCGGCCGCCGTCACGGCCAGCAGGTCGAGCGGGCTGTGGAAGACCAGCGTCATCGGCGAGCCGAGCGCCCAGGAAAGCAGGACGAGCAGCGGCGCGACGACCAGCGCCACCTGGACCGCCGATCCGATGCAGATGCCGAGCGCGATGTCCATCCGGTCCTGGCGGGCGAAGGCCACGGCGGCAAAGAGATCCGCCGCGGTGCCGACCACCGCGAGCAGGATCACGCCGAGGAAGACGGGCGACAGGCCGAGCTGCCCGGCGGCATCCGACAGCGCACCGGAGACGACCTCCGACAGCAAGGCCACGACCACCGTCCCGCCCACCATAACGCCGAGCGACAGGGCGAGGCTCCAGGCCGGCTTGCCGCCGCGATCCTCGCCGCCGAAGACGTCACGATGCGTGACAAGCGTGTAGAGCAGGTTCGCGGCATAGAGCACGAGCAGGACGACGGAAACGGCGAGGCTCAGTTCTTCCGAGGTGACGGCGATTTCCGTCTCCGAATGGCCGGCGCGTTCCGTGATCTCGAAGACGGCCGGCAGCACCATGGCGACGGTCAGCAGGACGAGCAGCGTCGAGAGCAGGCCGGCATGGGCACGGCTGAAGCGCTGCCTCTCGCGCCCGATCCCGCCCGCCAGCGCCGCGAGGCCGAGGCCGAGCAGGCTGGTTGCGATGATCGATCCCGTGATCTGCGCCTGCACCACCTGGACCTGCCCGCTCAGCAGCACGAAGAGCGCCAGGATCAGCTCCGACATGCTGCCGAAGCTGACATTCAGCAGGCCACCGATGGATGGCCCGACATGCATCGCCAACTGCTCCGTGCCGCGGCGCACCCAGTCCGCGAGCACGGCGACGGCGGCCGCGCCGGTCAGGAACACCCAGACCGGGCCGGCCGCGAGCCAGTCGAGCCCGAGCGCGATCGGGACCAGGCCGAGCAAGGCAAAGGGGATCATGCCGACGGAACCGTCGCCAGACGCCCGGTCCGGGTGATCCCCGGCTCCCGGGGTGTCAGTGCCCATCGGTGCGGATTCCGGCTGCGATCGCGATGCGCACGACCTCCGACAGGCTCCGCACGCCGAGCTTCGCCATCAGGTTCCCGCGGTGGATCTCGACCGTGCGCGGGCTGATACCGAGGTCGAGCGCAATCACCTTGTTCTGCCTGCCGGCGACCATGCCTTGCAGCACATCCGTCTCCCGCGGGGAGAGCGTCGCGACGCGGGCCGCGGCGTCCGCGGCGGCGCGCGCGTCATGCTGTGCGCAGGCGCCGCTCTCCAGCGCCGCGGCGGCTGCGCGCAGGATCTCCTCCGCACTGAAGGGCTTCTCGATGAAGTCGCAGGCGCCGGCCTTCATTGCACGGACAGCGAGCGGCACGTCGCCATGCGCGGTGATCATCACCACGGGGTGCGGCAGGCGACGCTCCGTCAGGGCGTGCTGGACCTGCAGCCCGTCGAGATCGGGCATTCGGATGTCGAGCAGTACGCAGCCGAAGGGCAGGTCGGTCCGGGCGGCTTCCAGGAAGGCATCGCCCGACCCGAAGGTCGCGACCTCATAGCCGGCCGATCGCAACAGCAGCGAGAGCGAGCTCCGCACCGCTTCCTCGTCGTCCACGACATAGCCACGGGGCGCCTCAGCCGGCATGGGTTATCGCCTCCTGCGAGCAAGGAGCACCGGAGAGGCCAGGGACGGGGAGCGTGAAGCGGAACACGCTGCCGCCGCCGGCATTCGGCGCGACTTCCAGCCTCCCGCCGTGCTCCTCCACGATGCTGCGTGCGATCGCGAGCCCCACGCCCATACCGCCCGGCTTCGTGGTCACGAAGGGAGAGAAGAGCCGCGAGGCGACCTCCGGCGCGATCCCCTCGCCGCTGTCGGCGACGGATACCTCGACGTTGCCGGATCCCGCGTGTCGTGTCGCGACGACCAGCTCGCGCCGCGCCGCGGCCTCCAGCGCGTCGGCCGCATTGCGGACCAGGTTCACCACGACCTGCGCGATCTGCACACGGTCCACCGTAACTGGCGGCAAGGCCGGCTCCAGGGCGAAGCGTGGCGAGATGCCGCGGTTGCGCCGGTCGGCGAGTGCCAGGCTGGCGCCCTCCCGCACGAGTCCGTTGAGGTCGGTGGATGTTCGCTCGCCGCCATGGGCCAGGAAGTCGCGCAGCCCGCGCACGATGCGGCCGGCATGTAGCGCCTGGTCCGCCGCCTGGCGCATCGCACCGCGCGCGCCGGTCAGGTCGGTCGGCTGCGCCGCCTCGGTCCCGAGCAGCCGTATCGCCGCTTCCGAGAAGGTCGCCGCCGCCGTCAGCGGCTGGTTGATCTCATGCGCGAGTGTCGCGGCGAGCGTGCCCATCTCGTTCAGCCGTGCGACGTGGCGCAGTTCCCCCTGCGCTTCACGCAGCCGGTTCGCCTCCCGCCGTGCGGCGCCATAGGCGGAGGCGAGCGCGTTCACCTCGCGCACCGGGGTCGGCAGGGCCGCGTCGCCGCCGCGAGCGGCGGCCTCGGCAAGGCGGGAGATCGGGCGCGTGATCCGGCGCGCAAAGGACATCGCCAGGATGGCGGCGAGTGCCGCGAAAACGATCGCGACGGCCGCGCTGGCGAGCAACGATCGGCGCAGCGGCGCTGCGAAGGCGCCGGCGGGCATGAAGACCCATGCGGTCCAGCCAGCCACTTCGCTGCGGGCGAAGGCGAGGACGATTGGCCGCCCCGCCAGATCGGTGCCCCGCTGCCAGCCTTCGGGCTCCTGGGGGGGCAGCGAGCGGGCGGGGCGAGCGCCGACGAGTTGCCCGTCGCTGCTGCGGGCCACCACCGTCCCGTTGCGGTCCGTGATGGAGGCCGTCATGCCGGGCGGAATGCCCTCCTTGCGGATGAGGTCGCCGAGCTCGATGACCGGAACGCGGAGCGTCAACAGGCGATCGCGCATCGCACCCTGATCCGGTACCGGGCTTATGATCGCGAAGACCGGCTCCCGCGACGGGCTCTGCCGCAGCACGCCGGTGAACTGCGTGCGCGTGGTCTGACGCGCCGCGGTCTCCGCATCGAGGTCGCGATCGCCTACTGCGGCATCGCCGGTGGCCATCAGGACCTGTCCCGCCGCATCGCGGATGACGAACTGCGCCGCGGTTGGACGGGGCAGCTGCAAGATGCGCTGGCGGAACGCATCGAAATCGTCCGCCATGACGTGGTCGGAACTCGCCAGCACTTCCGCCATGCCGCCGAGCGTGGCGAGCCTGCGGTCGAGCACCACCGCGGTCCGCCGTGCCGCCTCGCGCGCCGCCGCCTGGTGCTGCGCCCGCTCCGTGGTGGCCATCGCGACCAGCAGAAAGGCCTCAAGCGCGATCACGGGGATCAGCAGCGCGGCGCAGAGCAGGCCGAGATGCCAGGCAAGGGGTCGCCCGGCGGCCTGCCACGCAACGCCGCGCAGCGTGTCGAGGGGCAGTTCCGGATCCTCCCTTAGCGCACTTCGGAAACGCGCCGTGGCGCATCGGTTCCGCGCCACGGGCTCCGTAGCAGCGCGGAGTCGGATGGGCGGAGCGACTCACCAGTTCCGGTGGCAGGCAGGCGGCTCCCCGCCTTGCCGGCCATGGAGGACTGCGGGTGAACATGACGACACTGAACCAGTTGAACCAAGGATGGCGTCACGCCGTGCTGGCGGGTGTGGCAGCGGTAGCGCTGGGCATGTCGCCCCCGGCGCTGGCGCAGCAGCAGGGCGGCAGCGGACAGGCCCAGGGTGGCCAGGGGCAGACCCCGCAGGCGCAGAGCAGCGCGTCGCCAAACCAGCAGCCGGCCATCGTCGGGCAGATCCGCACTGCGGAGCAGGCGCTGCGCCAGGCTATGGGGCAGGTCTCCGGTGGGCAGCAACCCAATTGGGCGCAGGCCCGCACAGCGGTGGAGTCAGGTCTGACCGTCCTCGGCCGCGCGCCGCAGCAAATCCAGGGCGAGGGTGTCTGGCGCACCGCTCAGCGTGAGCTGAACGAGGCGCAGCAGGCGCTTCAGGTTAGCCAACCGAACCAGCAGCAGGCGACGAACCAGATGCGCGAGGCGGCGGATGCGCTCGGCACGCTGGCCGGCCGCATTGGCGGCAGCACGGATTCGAGCAACTCCACGAGCAGCGGCACGACTGCAGCACCGACGCCGTCGCAATCCGGTGGGTCGCAGCCGCAGCAGGCGGCCGTCGCGTCGAGCGGCGGGATGGCGCTGCAGAGCGTGCAGGACATGGTCGGGAAGAACGTCGTCGGCTCCAATGGCCGAGACGCCGGCGAGGTGCAGAACCTCCTGATTGACAAGGCCGGCCGGGTCCGCGCCGCCGTGATCGAGTGGGGTGGCTTCCTTGGTATCGGCGACCGGCAGGCGCTGGTGCCCATCGACCGCCTCCAGCTCTCCCAGGGCGGGAACGACCGCGCCCGTCTGAACATGACGCGCGAGGAGCTGGAAGCGCTGCCGCGCTACGACCGCGACCACGTCGCCGACTACGGCCGCCAGCAGGGCTGGGGCGATGGGCTTCGGCTCTATCGGTAGGCCGCATCGGGTGCGGCGCGCCCTGGCGTCGCACCTGGACTGCGCGCCAGGGCAACCGGACATCACGGACGACAGAAGACATCACATGAACGGCAAGCTTATCGCAGCCGCGCTGATCGGCGCGGCCCTCGCAGCGCCGGCCTTCGCGCAGAGTTCCGGCAGCCCGAGCCGTCAAGGCACGACAGGGCAGGGCAGTCAGTCCCAGAGCGGCCCGTCGCAGAACCAGTCCGGCAGCCAAACCCAAGCCGAAACCCAGCAGCAGCTTCGTCGCCAACTGGAGCAGGCCGGCTTCCGCGACGTGCAGATCCTGGACACCGCCTATCTCGTGCAGGCGCGTACGCAGCACGGCAACACTGTGGTCATGATGGTCAACCCGCCTGGCACGGGGATGCAGAGTTCTGGCGCATCCTCGAGCCAGTCGGGAAGTCAGTCTGGTTCGTCGAGGACGGGCAGCAGCGGTGCCGCGACGGGTTCGTCGGGTAGCGGCGGCACTTCCCCGAGCAGCGGTTCTTCGACGCCGTCGCGCTGAACGATGCGGGCGGGGGCCGCCTGGTCCCCGCCCAGTCCCATGGCCAGAAGCAGTGCGCGGTAGGCGACGACGCCCATCCGGATGGCGCCGAAGCGGCTTTCTTGGTCCGGCAGTACTCCCTTCATCACGGCAGCATGGCGCCGCCCGGCAGCATGACGAGGCGCGTGCCCCCTGACGGGCCGAGCGACGGTTCGACGAGACTGCCGTTCAGCCAGACTCGCGAACACCGTGCACAGCCATGGCGCCTGCGCGAAAGCGGCCGTTGATCAAGCGGCGACCGCAGCGACCTCGGCTGGCGTCGCGGCCCGACAGCATCACCACGCGATCGGGAGCGGAGGCCCGGCTGGCGGCCTCACCGGTCTCCAGCGACCAGGAGCCGAGGTGGGACGTTGCCCAGTCTCGGAAAGCAAGCGGCAGCAGCGCGGAGTGCCATCATGGAAGCCACTTCCTCGGGACGCGTGCTCGCGTGGACCCTGCTCGTCGCTCTGGGTGCTGCGAATATCGCCGGCTACGCGTTCGACCTCTACCGGCAGTTCTGGTGGTTTGACCGCATCCTGCACGCCTGCACGATCCACGCCGTCACGCTCTGGCTTGCACTCTTCGTACTGGGCGGGGCGCTCACACGAGAGCGCGGCCATGGCGTTCTCGTCGTGCTTCTGATCGCGAGCGTCGGGATCGCCCTCGGCGCGCTCTGGGAGGTGGCCGAGTGGGTCTTCGACCAGATCGTGCCCGGCGACGTCATCAAGGGCAAATACGACACGCTGTTCGACATCGTCATGGATACGGCCGGCGCAACGCTGGCGGGCGTCATGACGTTGCGGCTCATGCGGTCACCCGGCCGGGACTGACGGCACGGAAGGGTCTTGACCATGTTCTTCGATAGCTGGTTCGGCCTGCTCCGCGTCTTGGTGGTCGGCACCTTCGCCTATGCCGCCCTCGTGCTGCTGCTGCGCGTCTCGGGCAAGCGCACCCTGGCGAAGCTGAACGCCTTCGATCTGATCGTCACCGTGGCGCTCGGGTCGACCCTGGCCACCGTGCTGCTCAGCAAGTCGGTCGCCCTGGTAGAGGGCATCGTCGCCTTCGCACTGCTGGCCGGCCTGCAATATCTCGTCGCCTGGTTCGCCGTGCGATCTCCGGGGTTCAGCGACCTGGTCAAGTCGGAGCCGACCCTCCTGCTCCACCGCGGCCGCCTCCTGGAAGGCGCCATGCGCGCTCAGCGCGTGACGCGCGCGGAGGTCTTCGCCGCCCTGCGTGGTTCCGGCGCGGCCGAGCCCGAGCAGGTCGCGGCCGTGGTGCTGGAGACGGACGGAAGCCTCAGCGTCATCCGGAACGCGAGCCGGTCCGAAGGCATCGGGACCCTGGAGGGTGTCCAGGCCGCCGACGTTGAAGCCAGCTAGCGGAGGCGCGGCACGTCTTCAGGCGGATCGCGTTCGGTGTCTTTCCCTGCGGAGGTCAAGTGATGTTCGATGAAGCACTGGATCGTCTGCACGCCCTCGGTAACTCCGCCGCGACCATCCTGCCTGGGCTGCTGCTAGGCCTCGTGGTCTTCGGCCTCGGCCTCGGCCTCGTCGTCGTGCGTGGCGTCCGCGCCGCGGTCACCCGTGCGGCGTCCCTGCGCGAGGCCTCCGCCGACTCCGCCGCCGTGCTGGGACGCATCGCGGGCGGCCTCGTCACGCTCATCGTCTTCCTGATCGCCGCCGCCGTCGCCTTCCCGTCGGTGTCCGCCGCCGACCTGTTCAACCTGCTCGGCATCGGCGGTGTGGCCATCGGCTTCGCCTTCCGTGACGTGCTGCAGAACCTGCTTGCCGGCGTCCTCATTCTGCTCACCCGCCCCTTCCGCATCGGCGACCAGATCCGTCACGGCGAACAGGAGGGTACGGTCGAGGACATCTGGGTCCGGGCAACGGTGCTGCGGACCTACGACAACCGTCGCATCCTCATCCCGAATGCGGCTCTCTTCACCGACAAGATCGAGGTCATTACCGCCTACGAGAAGCGCCGGCTGCAGTTCGCCCTGACCATCGGCAACGGCGACGACATCGCCCATGCGCGGGACGTCGTGGTGCGGGCGCTGCGCTCCACCTCTGGCGTGCTGGCCGATCCGGCGCCCGAGGCGCTGGTGACGGGTCTGGGCACGGCCGGGGTGGATATGGCTGCCCGCTTCTGGATCAACCCGCCGCGGCGGCGAGAGGCGGTCGATGCGCTCGACGGCGCCATCGAGGCGGTCAAGCTGGCTGTGACCGAAGCCGGCCTCGACCTTCCCTATCCGACCACGCAGGTGCTGCTGCACGACCAGACCGAGGAGACCGACGGCGACCGTGCGCGGCAACGCGAAGGCTGGCCGGCCGCGGGGCGCAACGTCCCGCGGCCTCGGTGGCAGGCCGAACGCGACGCGTCACAGCACGCGGTTGGGGGCCGGCGGTGACCAGCCGTCTGCGCGAATGGCTGGAGGCGCTCGGCGACATCTTCTGGATCCGACCGGCGCTGCTCGTGCTGGGCGGGGTCCTGCTTGGGCAGGCGGCGGTCCTGGCCGAGCAGACCGGCACGAAGCTGCCTTGGGTGCCTGACGGATGGATCTACACCGGGGGCGAGGCGGGTGCCCGGGCGCTGCTCGGCGCGGTGGCCTCCTCCACCATCGGTGTGGCCGGCACCACCTTCTCGATTACCGTTGCCGCCCTGTCGCTCGCCTCCGGCCAGATGGGGCCGCGCTTGCTACGCAACTTCGTCCGCGACAGCGGCAACCAGTATGCGCTCGGCATCTTCCTCGGCACCTTCGCTTATGCGCTGGTGGTGCTGCGCACCGTCCGCTCCGTCGAGGAGGCGGCGTTCGTGCCGCACCTTGGCGTCACGGGCGCGCTGCTCCTGGCGCTGCTCTGCGTGGCCACCCTTGTCTGGTTCGTCCACCACGTCGCCACCGGCATCAACGTCGAGACCGTCATCGACATCGTGCACGGCGAGCTCTCGCAGGCGATCAGCCGCCTCGGCCGCGATCAGCCGCCAACCGCCAACTCCGTTCCACCGCGCGGAGTGCCCGTGGCGCTGAGCGAGCGCGGCTACCTTCGCGCGGTGGATGAGGAGGGTCTGGCTGAATGGGCGGCTGAGCGCGGCGCGGTCCTGGTGCTGCTGGCGCGCCCCGGCGACTACCTGTTCCCCGGCGCGGCCGTCGCAGAACTGGTCTGCGGAGAACGGGGCGAGGGCGCCGAGGAGGCCATTCGTGCCGCCTTCTCGCTCGGCCCTAGGCAGGCGGCAACGCAGGATCTCGAGTTTGCGGTACGGCAGCTGGTGGAGGTCGCTGTGCGGGCGCTGTCGCCCGGCATCAATGACCCGTTCACGGCGATTACCGTCCTCGACCGGCTGGGGGCGGCGCTCTGCGAGATCGCGCCGCGTCACTTGCCTAGCTGCACGGTTCTGCGCGGCGGACGCGTGGTGCTCTACCGTCAGGTGACGGACTACGCTGGACTTTGCGATACGATGTTCCAAATGATCCGACAGAACGCCTCGGGGTCACCGGCGGTGCTGATCCGTCTGGTCGAGACAGTCGGACGGGTGATCGAGGTCGAGACCCGCACGGAGCGACGGGCTGAGTTGCTCCGCCACGCCGAGTTGGCCTTATCGGCGGGTCGCCACGGTATTCAAGACCCTGCCGACATCGCCGCAGTCGAAGCACGCCGCGTTAGGGTGGAATGACCTGATGTGACGCAGCGAGGGGCTCGCCGTCGGTGCTTGGTCGACCGCAGGAGTTTGCTTGCAGCTTAACTCGGCGGTCAGCGAGGATGCAGAGATCGCCGCGCTCCAGAAGCCATCTAACAAGCTCGCTGTGTCGCAGAGAGTCCGCATTCCGCCCATTGCGGTCGAAGCGGCAGCGGGACTGATCCCGTGGGTCAATCTGCCAGCCACGGGTCCGGCTAGGTGCCGGCGCACCCCTGCGTCGATCAGCGAGGGGGGGCGAGGTAACGCCTTCCGGGACGTTACCGTCGGTAGCTTGGTAACGCGCCGGGTGGCATTACCATCCACCCGGGCCAGTGCGCCCCGCGCTCCGCTCCGGCCACTGGGTCTTGAGGTGGCATGCCGCAATCGCTGCCGTGGCAACTTGCCAGCGACTAAAGCGCGGCAACAATATGCCAACTACCTTCTGTCCCGGACCCTCAGCAAAGTTCGGCATAAGCCGATGCGGGTCCCCGATTTGAACCTGTTCTCCCGGCAGGTGCACCGAAGTGGCAGCCGCAGCAAGTCTCAGGCTTGCTGCGGCTGCACCCTACGCTAGTTCAGCGCGGCACGGTCAGTGTGAACCGTGTCCCCTGGCGCCCCGCGGCAAACTCGAGCCCGGCACAGAGCTGCCAGGCCATCGCCGCGACAATACAAGCCCCGAGCCCGCGCGATCGCCCGGGTTCGAAGCTCTCCGGCAGCCCGCAGCCATCGTCCTCGACGTCGACGCGATAGCCAGTCGGGCCATGTCGCGACAGGTGCACCAGCACCTGCCCCGCGTTGGCCGGATCTGGAAAGGCGTGCTTGGCCGCGTTGATCACCAGCTCGGCCACGATGGACGCAACCGCCGTCGCATCCTCCGGCGGCACTTGGATCCCGACCTCCAGGCACACACCGATGCGCCGGTCGAGAAAGGCCGCTGCGAGTTCGTTGGACAGCGCCAGCAGTGGCAGCGCCGTCGAGGAGGCGTGGCGCAGCTCGATGCAGGCCCGCGTGCCGTCCGAGATCGAGCATCGCGTGCTGCACGGCGATGTCGGGCGCTGGCTGCAGCTACGGGCATTACCGGTGCCGGCCGGCCTTGCCGTGCTGCAGCGTGACACGACCGCTGGCCGGCGTGCCCGCGTGAACCTGGTCGCCCGTGCCCGCCGGCACGAACTAGCGACCCGGGAGCGGCGAAGCGGAGCGGCACTTCGTTGCCCTCCTTCGCAAGCCGGTCTCCGGCGCCACGCTTCCGGAATGCGCCGCCGAACTGCTGCGCGTGCAAGGCTGACCGTCTTCGCTGCCTTTGCACCAGCGCCCACCTCTCCGTTGCCTCCCGGTCAGCCGGCTCCCGGCCGTTGCCTTCCGGGCTACGCCGGTGGCTCGTCGCGCCAGCGTGCCTATGGCCGCACGCGCAGAGGCATCTCGATCCGGCAGGTCACGCCGTCCGCGCCGAATGTCGCCTTTACGCCATCGCCGCCGCTTGCTGCATCAGCACCAGGCCGCGTAATCTTTGACGTGCTCCCCGCTTTCCTACCGCGGATAACTTGGATCCGTTCTCCTCTTGGCCCTGGTCGGGACCGTAGTGGATCGGGCCGAGGGCGCGGAGCCCTCGAGTAGCGCAGCGCCCTCGGCCCGATCCTTCGCGCGGGCGCTGCATTTGGCGAACTCCTGCGGCGTCCGGCCACCGAGGCTGCCGTGCGGCCGGACCCTGTTGTAGTCCTCCCGCCAAGCCTCGATCAGCCGACGCGCCTCCGCCAGCGAGCCGAACACGTGCTCATTAGGCATTCGTCCCGCAGGCGACCATTGAAGCTTTCCACGAACGCGTTCTGCTGCGGCTTCCCAGGCGGAATGCCAAACCGATCAGATCGGCGCGAAAACCGATACGACTTAAGACCGGGTTCGTTGCCGAGAAACAAACGACAACGCACCGCGTCCGCAGCGGCGCTGCCATTTGCGCGCTTGGTGGAGCCCCGACGGGCTTCTTCTCTGCGACTGCCAGGATGCCCGCGCTGATCGCGCGCTGGAGCGCTGCCAGCGGCTAATACCGCCCGTGTATGAAGGGCAGCACGGCGACACGTCAAGCCACCGTAAGGGCCGGCTCGCCCCAACGCTGAGCGGGCCGAAGTCTGCTGCGATGCAACATTTGTACAGCGCCGGGACGCTTCCAAAGCTGGGCCAAACTGTGCGTGCAAAGCTCCTCCTTTCGCGGCAGGTTAGCCCAGGAGGAACGCACCATGGACGCCCTGAACGTCGGATTTTCAGATCTTACGCAGTCCAAGGCTTGGCGCGACTTCAACGCAGGCCCGTGGCAACGTACGGTCGATGTACGCGACTTCGTCGTCCGGAACCTCACGCCCTACCACGGGGACGAGAGTTTCCTGGTGGGTCCAACGGCCCGCACCCAGGCGGTGTGGGCGAAGCTGCAGCCCTATTTCCGCGAGGAGCAGAAGAAGGGCGTGCTCGACGTGGATGCGGCGACGCCGTCGACCATCCTCGCGCATGCGCCAGGTTGGATCGACCGCGACAACGAGGTCATCGTCGGCCTGCAGACCGACAAGCCCTTCAGGCGCGCGATCTTCCCCGCGGGTGGCCTGCGCATGGTCGAATCCGGCCTGAAGGCCGCCGGCTTCCCCGCCGATGCCGCCGTGCACGAGGCCTTCACGAAGTACCGCAAGACGCACAATGACGGCGTCTTCGACGCCTACACGCCGGAGATCATGCGCTGCCGCAAATCCGGCATCATCACCGGCCTGCCCGATGCGTATGGGCGCGGCCGCATCATCGGCGATTATCGCCGCGTCGCGCTCTACGGTACCGACCGCCTGCTCGCCGCCAAGCGGGAGGAGCGGGTGCAGGTCGACGAGATGTGGCCGACAGAGGAGATCATCCGCACGCGCGAGGAACTCGCCGAGCAGATGCGCGCCCTCGAGGATCTCGCGGAGATGGGCCAGCGCTACGACTGCGACGTCAGGCGCCCAGCGGAGACCGCACGAGAAGCCGTGCAGTGGACCTACCTCGCCTATCTCGCCGCCATCAAGGAAGCGAACGGGGCGGCGATGTCGATCGGCCGCATCACCACGTTCCTCGACGCCTATGTCGAACGCGACATGCGAGAGGGCGCGTTGGACGAGGCCGGCGCGCAGGAGCTGATCGACCAGCTCGTGCAGAAGCTGCGCATCGTGCGTTTTCTGCGCACGCCGGACTACGACGCGCTGTTCAGCGGCGATCCCTACTGGGCGACGGAATGCGTCGGCGGCATGGACCTCGATGGCCGCACCATGGTCACGCGGACGAGCTACCGCGTGCTGCACACGCTGACGAACCTGGGGCCGGCGCCGGAGCCGAACATCACCGTCCTCTGGTCGAAGCAGC
>NZ_JBNXUM010000044.1:0-42188 GCF_050563545.1 Falsiroseomonas sp. HW251 | reverse complement strand
TGCACGCGCCTCTTGCCGCAGGGCCCTGACCTCGTCGGTCGTCGCGGCCCGCGCCGTATCGCCGGCCAATCGTCGCTTGCCGGCTTCGAGAAACTCCTTGGACCAGGCGTAGTACAGGCTCTCGGCAATGCCCTCGCGTCGGCACAGCTCGGCGATGCTGTCCTCGCCGCGCAGGCCTTCCAGTACGATCCGGATCCCGAAGCAGACCTTCCTCAATGAGCCGGGCGATGTCGGTGCGCGCGTCGGCGCCTGCCCTTCGTCGGCGATACACTTGCGCAAGCGGAAGCGCAAAGCGGGCGTTGCCGATGCGTCCGGCCATGCCGCGCACCTGAATACGCGGCCGGGCGCGGCGCAGCCTGTCCCGGCGCGGCCTGCTTGACAGCGGCTGTGGCCCGGGCGGCACAGTTGCAACGGTAACGGAGTCCGACGAATCCCAACCCCCATCGACCAGGCTAGCGCCTTGATCGCCGCGCGGCAGGACGACTGGATCGCCGCGCTCGGCGGGCTGATTGCGCTCGACACCAGCTTCCCACCCGGCGTGGGCTACGCCACCTTCGCCGATGCGCTCGAGGCGCTCTTCGCCCCGCTCGGCTTCACGTTCCGCCGCGTCGAAGTGCCGGAGGCGCTGTGGCGCACGCCGGAGGCGCAGGGCGCGCGCGTGAACCTGATCGGTGCGCCGCGCGAGCGGACGCAGCCCACCTGCGGGATCTATGTCCACACGGATTGCGCGCCGCCTGGCGAGGGCTGGACGCGCCCGCCGCTGGCGCTGACGCGCGAGGGCGACGTGCTGTACGGCCGCGGTACCGCCGACATGAAGGGCACCATCGTCGCGACGCTAGCCACGCTGACGACGGCGCGGGACGCCGGCGTCGCGCTGCGCTACGACCCGCTGCTGCTGTTCTGCACCGACGAGGAAGGCGGCCTCTATCCCGGCGTGCGCTACCTCGCGGAGCAGGGGCTCGTGGATTGCGACGCGCTGCTCTGCCTCAACGGCGGCGCGACGGCGCGGATCTGGGCGGGCTGCTTCGGCAGCCTCGACGTCGCAATCACCGTCGAGGGCCGCGCCGTGCATTCCGGCGACCCCAGCCCGCTCGGCGTCAATGCGGTGGAGGAGGCGCTGCCGATCCTGCACGCGCTGATGGCGCTCAAGGCGACGGTCCAGGCCCGCACTTCCGCGCTGCCGCCGCCGCCGCACCTGGAAGGGCGCCCGCTGACGGCGCGGCTCACCATCGCCGCGATCCATGGCGGCGCGAAGGGCTCCGCGCTGCCGGGGGCCTGCCGCATCCTCGTCAACCGGCGCGTGATGCCGGACGAGAGCATGGACGGCGCGCTGACCGAGATCGAGGCCGCCATCGCCGAAGGCCGCGCGCGCAGCCGCGCGCTGTCGGTTGCGACACAGCTCGTCGGGCGGCTCGAACCCGTGATCGACCCCGATGCCGGCGGGCGGCACTGGCCGCGCTGGCAGCGCGCGCTGTCCTGGGGCTTCGGCTGGCCAATGGGCGGCTTCGTCCGCCACGGCGCGTCGAGCAGTTCCGACATGGGCTTCGTGCAGCGCGCGGGCGTGCAGGAAATCCTGCTCGGCGGCCTCTCCCGCCCCGACAACCGCACGCATGGTCCCGACGAATTCACCACGGTGCAGGACATCACGGCGCTGGCGCGTGCCATGCTGGCGTTCCTGGCCGACGGCCCAATCCCCGAAGGAGGTTCCGCATGACCACCCGCCGCCAGATCCTCGCCGGCGCCACCGCGCTCGGCGCCACCGGCCTGCCGACGCTGTCGCATGCGCAGACCGCGACCCCACGCCGCGGCGGCACCCTGCGGATGAGCGTCGACCAGGCCGTGGGCAAGCTGAACCCGCTGCTAACGCGGGTGAACCCGGAATACCTGGTGGCGGAACTGCTCTACAGCGGGCTGACGCGGCTCTCGCGCGACATGACGCCGGAGCCGGATCTGGCGGAACGCTGGACCTCCTCGCCCGACCTGCTGACCTGGACCTTCGTGCTGCGGCCCAACATCGTCTTCCACGACGGCTCGCCCTGCACCTCGGCCGATGTCGTGGCGTCCTTCGAGGCGATGCTGGATCCCGCCACCGCGTCCCCCGCGCGGCAGAACATCGGCCCGATCGAGCGCGTCGCCGCGAGCGATCCGCGCACCGTCGTCTTCACCCTCCGCGCGCCCTATGCGGACATGCCGGTGATGCTCGCCTACACCAATGCGCGCATCGTGCCCGCCGCGCTGGCCAAGGGCGCGGGACTCGCGCGGCTGGATCGCGAGGCCATCGGCACCGGCCCCTTCCGCCTGGTCTCCTACGAGCCCGAGCGCCAGGTCGTCGTCCAGCGCAACCCCAGCTACTACGACCCGCAGCGGCCCTACCTCGACCGCGTGGAGGTCGTGATCTACCCGGATTCCACCGCCGAAGGCTCGGCGCTGATGTCCGGAAACACCGACCTGATGATGCTGGTGCTGCCGACGGAGTATGCGCGGCTGCAGCGCGCGACCGGTGTCCGCGTCCTGCGCACGCCGTCCGGCCAGTTCTGCAACGTCAATTTCGGCTGCGACGTCGCGCCCTTCAACGACGTGCGCGTGCGCCAGGCCCTGGCGATGACGGTGGACCGCAAGGCGATGGTGGATTTCGTCGCCGAGGGCTACGGCACGCCGGGCAACGACACCCCGCTGAACGCCGCCTACACCTTCTTCCGCGAGGTGCCGGCCAAGAGCCCCGACATCGCCGGCGCCCGCCGCCTGCTGGCCGAGGCCGGGCATCCCCGCGGGCTGCGCGCGACGCTCATCGCCTCCGACCGGCCGGCCGTGCGCACCCAGCTTGCGGTCGCGATTAAGGAGATGGCGCGCCCCGCCGGCTTCGAGATCGACGTGCAGACCATGCCGCACGCCACCTACCTCGACCAGGTCTGGCGCAAGGGCAGCTTCTACATCGGCTTCTACAACATGCAGCCGACGGCGGACGGCATCTTCTCCTTGCTCTACACCTCGAACGCCGCCTGGAACGAGACGCGCTGGAACAACGCCGAATTCGACCGGCTGGTGGAGGGCGCGCGCACCACCGCCGACGTCGCGCGCCGGCGGGAGCTGTATGGCCAGGCGCAGGCGCTGATGCATCGCGACGTGCCCTCCATCATCCCCGTCTTCTTCGACCTGCTGGCGGCGCAGCGCAGCTACGTCCAGGGCTACGAACTGCATCCCCGCGGCGCGGTGTTCCGGCTGGACCATGTCTGGCTGGGCGACGGCGCGCCGCGGCGGGGCTGATGCGTGTCCGGCCGCTGGCTGCTGCGGCGCACGGGGCTGATCCTCTACACGCTGCTCGTGGTCTCGGTGCTCGTCTTCGGCATCACCCAGGTGCTGCCGGCCGACGCCGCGACCATGCTGCTGGGCGAGAACGCGACGGCCGAGCAACTTGCCGCGGTCCGCGACAGGCTCGGCCTGAACGACCCGGTCTGGGTGCAGTACTGGCGCTGGCTGTCCGGCGTGCTGGTCGGCGATTTTGGGATCTCGATGCGCACGGGCCTGCCGGTGCTGCCGCAGATCCTTGACGCGCTGGCGCGGTCGCTGCTGCTGGCGGCGCTGTCGATCGGGACGATGCTGGTCATCGCCCTGCCGCTCGGCATCCTCGCCGCCGTGCGGCGCGGGCGGGTGGCGGACCTGGTGGTGTCGCTGGTCTCCTATCTCGGCGTATCGCTGCCGGAATTCGTCACGGCGACGCTGGCGATCCTGCTCTTCGCCGACGTGCTGGGCTGGCTGCCGGCCACGGGCTACGTGCCGCTGGCGGAAGACCCGGGACGCGCGCTGCTGCACCTGGTGCTGCCGGTGGCGACGGTCTCGCTGATCCTGGTCGCGCATGTCTCCCGCATGGTGCGGTCGGAACTGGTGGACGCGCTGCACACCGACTATGTCCGCGCCGCCCGGCTGAAGGGCCTGCCGGAGCGGACCGTGCTGCGCCGCCACGCGCTGCGCAACGCGCTGCTGCCGACCATCACCATCGTCGCGCTGGATGTTGGCTATGTCCTCGGCGGGATCATCGTGGTGGAGGAGATCTTCGCGATACCGGGAATCGGCCGGACGCTGATCGTCGCCGTGCAGAACCGCGACCTCCCCGTCATCCAGGCCGGCGCGCTGGTCATGGCCGCGACCTATTGCGTGATGAATTTCCTGGCCGACCTGACCTACGCCGCGCTCGACAAGCGGATCCAGTATGCCTGAGGTGCTGCGCCGCCTGCTGCGCACGCCCCAGGGCGCGATCGGGCTCGTCCTGGTGACGCTGGTGCTGATTCTGGCGGCCATCGGACCGGACCTGGCGCCCTACGATCCCTCGGCGCTCAGCCCGCTGCGGCGCTACCGGCCGCCGGGTGGCGACTACCTCCTCGGCACGGACCAGCTTGGCCGCGACATCCTGTCCCGCATCTTGGCCGGCGCAAGGGCGACGGTGCTGCTGGCGCTGCTCGCAACCATCCTCGGCACGCTGGCGGGCGCCGTGATCGGGACGGCCAGCGCCTTCCTCGGTGGCCGCGTGGACGAGGCGATCATGCGCACGGTGGACGCCGTCATGGCCGTGCCGTCGCTGCTGCTGTCGCTGCTGATCGTCTCCGTGCTCGGCCGCGGGGCGGAGAACGCGGTGCTCGCCATCGCCATCGCCTTCACGCCGGGCATGGCGCGGATCACGCGATCCGTCGCGCTGGCCGTGCGCCGGCAGGACTACGTCAACGCCGCCATCGCGCGCGGCGAGGGCGGCGCCTACATCGTGCTGCGGGAGATGCTGCCGAACGTCGTCGCCCCCATCGTCGTGGAGATGTCGATCCGCGTCGCCTTCGCGGTGATGCTCTTCGCGACGCTGTCCTTCCTCGGCCTCGGCGCGCAGCCGCCGGCCTCGGAATGGGGGCTGATGGTCAGCGAGGCGCGGCGCTTCATGCATCTCTCGCCCTGGATGATCGTCTGGCCCTCTGTCGCGATCGCGGTGGTCGCTGTCGGCTTTAACCTGCTCGGCGACGGGCTGCGCGACGCCTTGAACCCCCGCACATGACGCCCGTCCTCGAAATTTCGCGCTACACGCTGGACTATGCCACGCGGCAGGGCCCGTTCCGCGCGCTGGAGGACGTGACGCTGTCGGTCGGCAAGGGCGAGGTCGTGGGCCTGGTCGGGGAATCCGGATCGGGCAAGACCTCGCTCGCCTGGGCGATCATGCGCTACCTCGCCGCCAACGCGATCGAACGCGCGGGCACGCTGCTCCTGTCCGGCACTGACCTGCGCGCGCTGTCGCCGCGCGACCTGTCGAAGCTGCGTGGCGCGCGGATCGGCATGGTCTTCCAGGACCCCTCGACCTCGCTGAACCCGACGCTGACGCTCGGCCGGCAAATCACGGAAGTGCTGGAGTTCCACCGTGGCCTCTCCCCGGCCGACGCCGCGCGCGAGGCCGAGGCCATGTTCGCCCGCGTCGGCTTGCGCGACCCCGCCGCGCTGATGCGCCGCTACCCCCACGAGGCCTCGGGCGGGGAGAAGCAGCGCGTCGTCATCGCCACCGCCTTCGCCTGCCGTCCGGACTGCATCCTGTTCGACGAACCCACCACGGCGCTCGACGTGATTACCGCGCGCCAGATCCTGGACCTGTTCCGGGAACTGCAGGCGGACACCGGCGTCGCCTCGCTCTACATCTCGCACGACCTCGCCGTCGTCTCCGGCATCGCGCAGCGCGTCGCGGTGATCCAGGGCGGCCGCATCGTGGAGCAGGGGCCGACCGCGCAGGTCTTCGGCGCGCCGCGCAGCGACTACACGCGCATGCTGCTCGCCGCCGTGCCGCGGCCGGAGATCCGGCTGACGACGACGGAACCCGGCACCGGCGCGCCGCTCGTGGAGGCCGATCGCGTCACGGTACGCTACGGCCGCCCGTCCTTCTTCCGCCGCAGATCGGCGGGCATGGTCGGCGCCGCCGACGTCTCGCTCTCCGTGCAGCCTGGCGAGATCCTCGGCATCGTCGGCGAATCCGGATCGGGCAAGTCCACCATGGCCCGCGCGCTGACGGGCCTGGCGGGGCACGAGGGCGCGCTCCGCTTCGACGGCAAGCCGCTGACGGTGATGGGCCGCGACTACCGCCGCCAGGTGCAGATCGTCTTCCAGCATCCCGACAGTTCGCTCAACCCGCGCCAGCGCGTGCGGGAGATCCTGTCGCGCCCGCTCGCGCTCTACGGGTCGGAACGCAGCACCGACGCCGCCATCGCCGCGCTGCTGGAATCCGTGAACCTCCCCGCCGACTTCGCCGACCGCTTCCCGCACCAGCTCTCCGGCGGGCAGAAGCAGCGCGTCGCGATCGCGCGCGCCTTCGCCCCGCGCCCGCGCCTGGTGATCTGTGACGAGGTCACCTCCTCGCTCGACGTCTCCGTCCAGGCCGGCGTCGTCCGCCTGCTGGTCGACCTCCAGCGCGACACCGGCGCCGCCTATCTCTTCATCAGCCACGACATCAACCTGGTGCGGCAGATCGCGCATCGCATCGCGGTGATGCATCGCGGCCGCGTGGTCGAGACCATCGGCGTCGATGACCTCGCCACGCGCGGCCCGCCCCATCCCTACACCGCCGAGCTCATCGCCGCCGTCCCGCGGCTCATCCTGCAAGGAGCGTCCCATGTCGCCTGACGAGCTAATCCGCCGCGTGGACGAGAGGGCGTGCCTCGACTTCCTCTCCGCCATGGCGCGCCACCCCAGCCATTCCCAGACGCCGGGCGAGCGCAAGCTCGCGGAATTCATGGCCGAGAGCATGACGCGGATGGGCCTGGAGGCGGAGCTGTCCCCGGTGGAAGGCGAGCGCGTCAACGCCATCGGTCGCTGGCGCGGCACCGGTGGCGGGAAGAGCCTGATGTTCAACGGCCATGTCGACACCAACCCGGTGACCGAGGGCTGGACCGTCGATCCCTATGGCGGACTGGTGGACGACAAGTTCATCTACGGCATCGGCGTGTCGAACATGAAGGCCGGCGACGCCGCCTATTTCTGCGCGGTGAAGACGCTCAAGGACGCCGGCGTCAGGCTGAAGGGCGACGTGATCCTGACGTTCGTGGTGGGCGAGCTGCAGGGCGGCGTCGGCACGCTGGCCTTCATCAGGCAGGGCCTGCGCGCCGACTACTTCATCAACGCCGAGCCCACCGACCTGCAGGCGCTGACCATGCACGCCGCGGCGTTCACCTTCATCATCGAGCTCGTCGGCGACACCCGCCATCTGTCGAAGCGCGAGGAAGCCGTGGACGCCATCATGGCGGCCTGCGACCTGATCCCGCGCCTGAACGCCATGACCTTCTCCGGCGCGCCGAGCGAGGAGCATCGCGCGATCAACCGCTGCCATGTTGGCGTGGTGCATGGGGCGCTGGGCAAAGAACTCGCGGAATGGCGGCCGCCGCAGGTCGCGGATTTCGTTAAGATCAAGGGTTCCTGCCGCTACGCGCCGGGCCAGACGGAAGCCCAGGTCGTGGCCGACATGCGCGCCGTGCTCGCGGACCTAGAGGCGCGCATCCCCGGTCTCAAGACGAAGCTGATCCCGGAACACCAGGTCGGCCGTCCGATGATGCCGACCTTCGAGGTGCGTCGCGACAGCCCGATCGTGCTGGCCGTGAACCGCGCCTATGAGAAGGTGCGCGGCGTGCCGCAGCCCACCGGCGCGATCCGCCCGCCCGGCTACTACGGCACCGACGCCGCGCATCTCCAGCATGCCGCGGGCATGGAAGGCATCGTCTGCGGGCCCGGCGGCCGCTACAACACCATGCCGGACGAGCGCGTGGACATCCCAGACTTCCTCGACATGGTGCGGATCTACATGCTGGCGATGCTGGAGATCTGCGAGCAGGCATGACGGCCCACCTCGCCGCACCGACTTGATCCGCGCTTGCCCAGCGGGCTTTGCGCGACGCGCTGGTCGAGGCCTCGGACGCGGTCGACATCCTGATCAACATGGTGGATATGCTGACCTATGCGCCGGTGCCGGATGTCGAACTCGCGGATGTCGAGGCGATATTCCGCGCCGACGTCGTCGCAGGCTCCGCCATCGCGCAGGACATGGGGCGGCCAACAGTGACCTCAGGTGCGGCGCGCAACGTCGGCCAGCCAGCGGTGGCCTGTGCCGGTACGATGTACGGGCGCCGGGACGGGGCCGCGCCTGGAACTTCGCATTCGCCCGGGTCAGATGAGGGTCCGCTTCCCGCCGAGGCCGTGTGGAAACTCGCCGGCTGGATAGAGGCCGACGCTGGCCAGCACCGGGGGGCCGGCGATCAGCAGGCTGTCGTGACCTGGCACGCGCCGGGCAGGACGGGGCCGCGCCGCTTAGGTGGCTGGGATGGCTTTCATGAGCGGCCCGATGCCCTTGATCGCGATCACCCGCTTCACGTTGTAGGCCAGCACCTGAAGGCTCATCTTTGTACCGAGCCGCTTCATGGTGCGGGTGAGGAAATGCGCGGCGCCCATCCATGCTTTCAACGTGCCGAACGGGTGCTCGGCCGTCTGTCGTCCCAGGCGCATGGCGTCGGGCTGCGCGTCGAGCCGGCGCTGCATGGCATCCAGCGCACCCTCGTGCTCCCAGCGTGTGATGCGGCGCCACTTGGCCGGCGTGCACTTGGCCTTTACCGGGCAGGCCGGGCATCTGGTTGTCCAGTAGTAGCGCAGTGTCATCCCGTTCTCGTCGACGCGGTTGAACCACCACTTTATCATCTCGCCCGCGGGACACCGGTAGGCGTCCCTCTCCGGCAGGTAGACGAAGTCCTGCTTGCCGAAGCGCCCATTGGCTTTGGCGCCTGAGGTCATCGGCTTGGGCACGAGCGGGATGTGGCCGGCCTCCGTGCAGGCCAGAACCTCCTCGCCGGCGAAGTAGCCGCGGTCGGCAAGGACCATCAGCGCGTCCTTTCCCATCGCCTCGCCGGCCTTTGCCGCCATCGTCGAGAACCGGGCGCGGTCGCTGCCGGTGTTCGTCACCTCGTGCGCGACGATCAGGTGGTGCTTCGTGTCGACCGCAGCCTGCACGTTATCGCCTACGAGCCCGGTGTCCTTGCTGGTCGTCGCCATCGCGCGTGCGTCCGGGTCCGACCCGAAGCGGGCATTCAGCCCCCGCTCCGAGAACGGCGGAGCGTCGCGACGGATGTGGCGTACCGGGCGGGAGCAACCCGCCCGCGGCCCCGGCAAGCCGCACGATCCTGAGTCAACGGGTCCCGGCGATGACCGTCGCCACGGAGCTCAGCCGGACGGTGCCGTCGCGCGCGGCGTCGCGAGCGAGGCCGAGAACGGTGTGCCTTATCGCGGTGCGCGTCGACGGGTCGGCGCGGGCGAGGCCGGCGACGACGGGTGCGGCGAAATCGGTCATGAAGTCCCAGTACTGCTCGGGCGAGGCATGGACCATCTCGATCTCGACATCCTGCTCGACGACATCGCGGAGCCCGGCGGCAACGAAGGCGTCGCGCATGAGCCCGGGTTGGGCGCAGCGGAACAGCCCGGGAGCGCCGGGCGGCGACGGCGGAAGCTCCACATGGCGCGCGATGGTGCCCATGATGGTCGTCGCCCAGGGATTCCGGTCGGGCGCAGCCCAAACCGACGTGACCGCCCGCGCTCCCGGCCGTGCGACGCGCGCCATCTCGCGCGCGGCGAGCGCGATGTCGGGGAAGAACATATAGCCGAAGCGGCAGGTCACGGCGTCGAAGCTCGCATCGCCAAAGGGACGCGCACCGGCGTCGCAGACCCGCGTGTCGATGTTGCGCAGGCCGCGCCGCGCGGCGTTCGCCCGCGCGACGGCGAGCATGCCCTCGGAGAGGTCGGACAGCGTGACCTTTCCCTGGGGCACGCGCGCCGCGGCGGTCAGCCCCGGCTCACCGGTACCGGAGGCGATGTCGAGAACGTGGGCGTCGGGGCGAAGATCGCTGGCGGCGAGGACGGCGTCGCCGAAGGGAGCGAGCCAGCCGAGCACGAGGCCGTCCCACTTGCTCCATCCGCCTGAGAACCTGTCCCAGGTGTCCCGCTGCTGGTCGCGGATCTCGTCCATCTGCGATGTCATACTGGTGCCTCCTTTGCTGCATCGAACGAACGAATCGCTGAGCCTGCCCGCAGGTGGTGTCGGTGCGTCGCCGCCGCTCAGGGCCGCCACATGATCCCGCCATGGCCCCAGATCGGCCTCTGCCTGATCTCGTCGCTGCGGACTCCGGCATCGCGCAGATCGGCCGCGGAGAGGCGGCCCAGTCGGATCATCGGCCGCAGCGCCGCACGGAGACGGAGCCGCCTTGCCATGGCGAGCAGGCGCATCGCGCCGGCGCCAACGGCGGGTGGGCTGGCGCCGCCCGCCCGCGTGATCGCGAAGTCGTTGGCGATTTGCAGGCTCATCGGAACCTCCTCGCGCTCGGGGTCGCCCGGCGGGCTGCCTTCCTTCGAACCACCCTGGCCCCGCACGCCGTCCTGCGTCCTGACCGCTCGCCGATGTCGCGCCGATGATTGGTCTATGCTTTGCTGATCGGGAGGCGAACGACCCGGGGCGCCATGGAGAAGGTGAAGGGCGAGCCAGCCCTGCGGATCGGCGGCGTGACGCTGGACATCGCGCGCGGCTGCCTGCGGGACGCCGACGGTGCCGAGGTGGCGCTAGCCCCCAAGCCCTTCGACCTGCTTGTCGTGCTGGCCCGTAATCCCGGCCGGACGCTCAGCAAGGACGCGCTGCTCGACGCCATCTGGCCGGGCGTGCACGTGGCCGAGGACAGCCTCTTCCAGGCGGTGCGCGAGGCCCGGCGTGCCATCGGTGACGAAGCCGGGCAGGTGCTACGCTCGGTCCGGGGGCGAGGCTACCTGCTGGAGGCGGTGACAGCCGAGCCGGGGCCGCCGCCGGCCGTGGCATTGGCGACGGCGCCGCTCGACCGCCCGGCGCTGGCGGTGCTGCCCTTCGCGAACCTCAGCAGCGATGCCGAGCAGGAGTACTTCTCCGACGGCATGACCGACGAGCTGATCACCCAGCTCTCCCGCGCGCGCTGGTTCTACGTCATCGCCCGCAACTCCAGCTTCACCTACAAGGGCCGCGCCGTGGACGCCCGCCAGGTCGGGCGGGACCTCGGCGTGCGCTACGTACTGGAAGGCAGCGTGCGTCGCGCGGCGGGCCGGGTGCGCATCGCCTGCCAGCTCATCGATGCCGAGACCGGTCACCAGGTCTGGGGTGAGCGCTTTGACGGCGCGCTGGACGACATCTTCGAGCTGCAGGACCGCGTCGCCGAGGCCGTTGCCGGCGCCATCGAGCCGAGTCTGCAGCATGCCGAGATACGGCGCGCACAAGCCAAGCCGACGGGCAGCTTGAGCGCTTATGACCTGCTGCTCCAGGCCATGCATTGCCAGCGCACCCTGACCAAGGAGGGTAACGAGAAGGCATTGGGCCTGCTCCGCGCAGCCCTTCAACTCGATCCCGACTTCGCCTTCGGCAAGGCACAGTTGGCCTTCATGAGCATCTTCCTGACGGCGAACGCCTGGGGTGACAAGGCGATCGAGGAGGAAGGCGCCCGCTACGCTCGCGAAGCTCTCGCAAGCAGCGGGGGCGACCCCCTCGTGCTCGCCCTCTCGGCGTTGGCCCTTGCCTTCCACACCGCCGAGTATTCGCCCGCGCTGGCGGCCGCCACACGAGCGGGCGCTGAACCCGAACTCGGCACAGGTCGCGGTCTGCGCGGGTTGGGTGCATAACTTCAACAGCGAACCGCAGGCAGCGCTTCAGGCATTC
Source organism: Falsiroseomonas sp. HW251 (assembly GCF_050563545.1). Classification (NCBI taxonomy): domain Bacteria; kingdom Pseudomonadati; phylum Pseudomonadota; class Alphaproteobacteria; order Acetobacterales; family Roseomonadaceae; genus Falsiroseomonas; species Falsiroseomonas sp. HW251. Next base: position 30,475 of record NZ_JBNXUM010000044.1, on the reverse strand, counting down.
CAGCGCGCCGTCAGGCTCAGCCCGCTCGATCCGGCCATCGAGTACATGTATGTCGGCCTGTCATCAGTTCATGTTGCTCTTGGTGAATACGCCAACGCGCTGGAATGGGCGGAGCACTCCGTGCAGGTCGCCCCGAACCATGCGCCGGGACACCGCTACGTCGTCGTTGCGAATTGGCTTCTTGGCCGCCACGATGCCGCCCGCGCGGCAGCGGCACGGATGTTGGCGTTGTTTCCGGCCTCGCGCGCGGGCATACGCCGCTACCGCGACAATGCGTTTCGCGAGAGGCTCATCAATGCGCTGATAGCCGCGGGAATCCCGGAGTAGCGCGTTGGCTCCGGCAACGCCCGGCTTTGCGCAAAGTCGCGGGAATCGGACCGCGTTCCGCCCTCTTCGGTCCTGGCACTTCATCGTGGACGGCTGCGCCGGCACTATCTCGGCGGCTCGCAATTGCGGACGCGCGATATCGCATGGTCGGCTACCTGCGCTGTCCGGATGCGGTCCGGGTTCCACGATCTGACCTCGCCATCCTCAGCGATAGATCATTGTCGGAAGCCACAGCACCATCTGCGGCCAATAGGTCACCAGGCCCAGACAGACGAAGAGCGGAATCAGGAACGGTGCGCAGGCCTTCGTGGTCTCCTCAAAAGTCAAGTCGGATACGCGCGCCAGGATGTACAGCACCATCCCGACCGGCGGCGTGAGCAGTCCGATCATAAGGTTCAGCACCATGATCAGCCCGAAATGCACGGGATCGACGCCGATCTGGGTCATGAGGGGCATCAGCACCGGCACCAGGATGGTGATCGCCGCGATCGTCTCCAGGAAGCAGCCGACGATCAGCAGGAAGACGTTGATGATCAGCAGCACCGCCCAAGGCTCGCGGGTGATGTTCAGCACCATCGCTGCGACGTCCTCCGTCACCCGCGTCGTCGTCACCAGCCAGCCGAAGATCGAGGACCCCGCCACGATCAGCAGCACGACCGACGTCGTCTCGATCGTCTCCATGGAAACCCGCAGCAGCCCCCGCCAGGTGAGCGTTCGGTAGACCACGGCACCCAGGAACAGCGCGTAGAAGGTCGCCGCGATCGCGGCCTCTGTCGGGGTGAAGGCACCCGACGTCATGCCGCCGACCAGCAGCACCGGCGTCATCAGCGGCAGGAAGGCGCGCTTGCCCGTGTGCAGCAGCCGCGACCAGCGGAATTCCGCGTCGCGGTCGAAGCCGCGGCGATGCGCGACCACTGCGACCCAGGCCATCAGCGTCGCCGCCATCAGCAGCCCCGGGATCAGCCCCGCCGCGAACAACTGCCCGACCGAGGTATTCGCCGCGACGCCGAAGATCACCATCGGCAGGGATGGCGGGATGATCGGCCCGATGGTGGCCGACGCGCCGGTCAGCCCGACCGCGAAGGGCAGGGGGTAGCCGTGGTCCTTCATAGCGCGGATCTCGATGTTGCCGAGACCGCCGGCATCCGCCACCGCGGTGCCCGACATCCCCGCGAAGATCACGCTGCCCACGACGTTGACGTGGCCGAGCCCGCCCTTGAGCCAGCCCACCAGGGCGGTCGCGAAGCTGTAGATCCGCTCCGTGATGCCGGCCGTGTTCATCAGGCTGCCCGACATCACGAAGAAGGGGATGGCCAGCAACGGGAAGCTGTCGACGCCCGATGCCATGCGGTGCAGCACCACCAGCGGCGGTACCGACTGGTCGAGCCAGACATAGATCAGCGATCCCGCGCCGAGCGCGACCGCGACCGGCACGCCCGACAGCAGGAAGCCGAGGAAGCCGGCGAAGAGAACCCAGGCCATGCGCGCCGCCCCCTAGACGTGCACGCCGGCGGTGGGATCGGGGGCTTCCGGCTCGCCTTCCCGAAAGCGGCGGATCGCCGCGCCGATCGCGCGGATCGTCGTCAGCACCAGCCCCGCCAGGATCGCCCAGTAGACCCAGGACAGCGGCCAGTCGATCACGACCATGGGCTGGAACTGCATGGCCTCCGCGACCTGCCAGCACAGCCAGCAGAGGATGGCGTAGAAGGCGATGGCGATGCAGGCCGCCACCAGATGCACCCACCGCCGGAGAGCCGGCGGCAGCGCATTGGGCAGGAACTCCACGGCGATGTGCGTCCCGCGCCGCGCCGCCATCGCGCTGCCCGTGAAGGTCAGCGCCATCAGCACGTAGCGCGCGATCTCCTCTGTCCAGGCGATGCTGTCGTTCAGGACGTAGCGGCTGAAGAACTGCAGGAAGACGATCAGCGACAGCGCCCAGAACAGGATGAGCGACAGCCAGTCCTCCGGCGCCATGTCCACGGGCGCATCCGGTGCCTCGGCCTCCTCGCGGGTGAGCTCGACGAACAGCTTCTCGTCATCCGCGGGGGGCTTCTGCACTATGCTTCTCCTTGGACGTCGCCCGACCGTAACATCCAGGCACACGGGGAAGGAAGCGAGCATGGCACGAATCACGGGGGTCGAGGTCCTGATGGTGGACCTCAAGCCGAAGGTCGCGCGCAGCGATGCGATCCGTTCCTTCGACAGCCAGGAAACGCCGATCCTGCGCATCACCGACGCCGACGGTGTGACCGGCACGGGCTACAGCTACACCATCGGGCAGGGCGGGTCCTCGGTCGTCGCCTTGCTGCGCGACCACATGGCGCCGCGGCTGATCGGCCGCGAGGCCGATGCTATCGAGGCGATCTGGCGAGACCTCTTCATGGGAACCCATGCGCTCTCCGTCGGTCCTCTCACGGCGCTTGCGCTTGCGGCGATCGACACCGCGCTTTGGGATCTTCGCGGCGTGAAGCTCGGTCGGGCGCTTCACCTGCTCGCCGGCGGCGCGCAGCCCCGCATCCCGGTCTACACGACGGAGGGCGGCTGGCTGCACATCTCGGACGAGGAACTGATGAAGGAAGCCGAGGCCGCGGTCGCCGCCGGCTTCGCCGGCACCAAGATCAAGGTCGGCCGGCCGCGCCTGCAGGAGGACATCGCGCGCCTCTCGGCCGTCCGACGCATCGTCGGCGACGCGTTCCAGGTGATGACGGACGCCAACCAGGGCTTCACCGTCGCCGAGGCGATCCGGCGCGCCGGGGCCTTCGAGGCGGCGGGGCTCGACCTCGCCTGGTAGGAGGAGCCGCTGCCGGCGGAGGACGTCGAAGGCCATGTGCGGCTGGCAGCCGCGACGCGCATCCCCGTCGCGGTGGGCGAGAGCCTCTATCATCCCGCGCAGTTCCGCGACTATCTCGCGCGTGGCGCGTGCTCCGTCGTGCAGGTCGATGTCGCGCGGATCGGCGGCATTACGCCCTGGCTCAAGGTCGCGCACATGGCGGAGGCCTTCAACGTGCCGGTCTGCCCGCACTTCCTCATGGAGCTTCACCTGCCGCTGGTCTGCGCGGTGCCGAACGGCGCCTGGCTCGAGTACATCCCGCAGCTCGACGACATCGCGACGAGCCGCGTCGAGGTGCGCGACAGCTTCGCCGCGCCGCCGGCGGCGCCGGGCAACGGCATCGCCTGGGACTGGGACGCCATCGGCAGGCACCAGGCCTTCACGCCGATCGTGGTGCAGTAGCTCCTCCTCCCCCGCTCCCTTCTTCTCCCTCCCCCGCTGTTGCGGGGGAGGGGTGGGGAGGGGGAAGCAACCGCGCCTCAGCCCGGCCGGGCCCCAAGCGCCTGCAGCCGGTCGTACTGTTCCCGCGTCCAGCCCGCGCCGGCGGCCGCATCGTTGTGCAGCGGCACCGCCGCCGCGCGGAACGCCGCGCGGTCCGGCCGCTGCACGGTCTTGCCCTGCTGCTCGAACCAGGCGGGCAGCGCCAGCTCCTGCTCGCGGATCTCGTTGGTCGCGCGGTCCGACGCCTCCTTCAGCACCTCCTGGAAGGTCGCCTTGTCCGCGTCGTTCAGCCGCCGCCAGGTGTTGCCGGACAGGATGGTCAGCAGGCTTTCGGTGATGTGGCCGGTCAGCGAGATGTGGCTCTGCACCTCGTAGAACTTCTTGGCCTGGATCGTCGGCAGCGGGTTTTCCTGCCCGTCCACCGTGCCCTGCTGGAGTGCGAGGTAGACCTCGGCGAAGGCGATCGGCGTGGCATTGGCGCCGACACTGCGGGTGAACATCAGGAACAGCGGCGCCTGCGGGACGCGCAGCTTCATCCCCCGCATGTCCTCGGGGCGCAGGACCGACCGGTTCGCCGTGACGTGGCGCTCGCCGTAATAGGTCAGGGCCAGTGCATTGTGGCCTGTCTGGCGGTTGTAGCCGCCCATCATCTCGCGCAGCAGATCGCTGTTGCGATAGGACGTGAAGTGCTCAAAGTCGCGCAGCGCATATGGCGCGTTGGTGATCGAGATCGGCTTGTAGGTCGCGCCGGCAAAGGCGACGCCGGTGTAGATCATGTCCACGGTGCCGAGCGCCAGGCCCTGGTTGATCGTCGGCTCGTTGCCGAGCGCGCTGGCGGGAAACACTTCGATCGCCCAGCGGTTGCTGGTGCGTTGCTGGATCTGCTGTGCGGCCCACACGGCCTGGGTGTGGTAGGGTTCGTTGGTCTCGTAGACATGTGCCCAGCGAAGGCGGGTCTGTGCCTGCGCGGACCGACCAACCAGCACCGGCGCCGCGAGCGCCGTGCCCAGAAGGGTTCGACGAAACATCCTGTCATCCTCCCTTGGGCGTCTAATCTCGACGCCTGTGGGGACAGCATGCGATGCGGCAGCGTACCGGCGCAAGCGCGGCGGTCGGAAGGCACCTGCGACTTCTCCTGAACACGTGCCCACGAGTCCGCGGCCCGCAGATCCATCGGGCACGGGACCGGCCAGACCGCCCCGAATTCGATTGCAAGCCTTCGCAGCGTGCGCAGGGCAGGTTTGCGGTCGTCGACGCGCCACATCGCTTGCAGTTCGACCAGCGCGCCGGACGGCAGGCGCACCGGGTGGACACGATGGCCTGCGCATGTGACCCGAGCCGCGGTGACGCAACGGCATCAAGGTCCGCAAGCCGCCTATCTTGGCGGTAGCGCGTTCAGCACCGCGGCTGTGCGGAAGTCCAGCCTTCTTGACTCGGTCGGAGCCGAGCAAGCAAAGGGCTAATCCATCAGGCCGGCACAACCCGGGTGTGCCAACGTCGGCATCGGCCCGCTGCCACCAACGATTTTTCAGACCTGAATCAGGGTGTTGATTGTTGCTGCGGATCCGGCCACGGACATGCGCTCTCGACGCCCGGCCGGACATGGAACGGATCTGCGCCGGAGGCCGGCCGCCGTCGAAAGCCGCAGCCGCCCAAGCCTGAATTCAGGCGAACTGACCCGGCTTCGGCTCCTTCGTCCTCGCGACGAACCTGCGACGCTGCTGCCGACCAACGTCCTCCTGCAGCGACGGACAGTCGAAGCATCTGGCGCACGGGTCGTGTCATACCGCGTGATGCAAGAGCGCGACGATTCTTGGCAGGCCTGGCCGCCGGGTCAGGCGGGCACACAGGGTGCGCGACGGTGGGCAGTGTCGATCACCGCCGGTGCGGGGTGCAGGGCTGCCGCTTTCGGACTGGCGCCCTCTTGGCGCAACGAAGCGATGCGCCCTAGGCTGACGCTCTCCACCTCCGAGGGGGCGAGATGGTCACCGCGCGTGGCACTGCTGCACTCATGCTGGCACCAGCCGGGCTGGTGTTCCTGATCTTCTTCGCTATCCCCTTCCTAGTGATGGCGACCATGAGCCTGCTGTCCGCCAACCCGCTCGTGCAGCCAAACGCAGAGTTCACCCTGCGTCATTACGAGCGCATGGCGGACGACATTTACTACTACGAGGTGCTGTGGCAGACGCTGCGGCTGGGGCTGCTGACGACTGTGCTGTCGCTGCTGCTTGGCTATCCGCTGGCCTTCGTGCTGGCCCGCATGCGCAGCGCAACGGGCCGGACCCTGGTGCTGATGGCAGTGATCGCGCCGATGGTCATGGGGCTTGTGGTGAGGACCTTCGCTTGGCTCGGCATGTTCTCAAACCGCGGGCTGATCAACACGGCGCTGCAATGGCTGGGCCTGGCGACGGAGCCGGTGCCGTTCCTGGGCAGCGAGGGCGCGGTGGTCGTGGCCCTCTGCCACATCTATGTGCCCTTCATGATCCTGACGCTGACAGGCGTGATCGCGCGGATCGATCCGCGGCTGGAGGAAGCGGCGCGGGGCCTGGGCGCGACGAAGGTTGGCGCCTTCCTCCAGGTGACGCTGCCGCTGTCGGCGCCGGGCATCCTGGCGGGCTGCCTGCTGGTCTTCGCACTCGCCATCAGCGCCTATGTCACGCCGATCGTCATCGGCAACTACGAGATCCAGACCCTGCCCATGCTGATCTTCCAGCAGGTCAATTCCAGCTTCAACCTGGGCTTCGCCGCCGCGCTCGGCGTCGTGCTGCTGGTCGTCGCGCTGGTGCTGGTCTTCGCCTATGGCCGCGCCATGCAGCGCGCCGCGCGCGGGGCGATGTGACGCGATGCGCACGGCCTTCCTGATCCTCTGCGGCTTTGTCCTGGCCTTCCTGCTGACGCCGGTGCTGATCGTGATCTGCTTCGCGATCAACACGGAGCCCTACCTGGCCTTCCCACCCTCCGGCCTCTCGCTGCGCTGGTTCGCGAAGTTCTTCGCCTCCCGCGACTTCATGGCCGCGTTCGTCCTCTCGCTCGGGCTCGGCCTGGCGACTGTCGTCATCGCGGGCGTGATGGGCACGCTCGCCTCGCTCGCGCTGCTGCGGTCCGACCTGCCGGGGCGAAAGGCGCTAACCGGCCTGTTCCTCTCGCCCATCGTCCTGCCGACCATCCTGACGGGCTTCGCGCTGTTCCAGCTCGCGATGGTGTCGGGCGTGGGCCGCAACGTGTGGATCCTGCTGGCCGGCCACGTCGTGGTCGCGACGCCCTATGTGATGCGGACAGTCCTGGCCGTGCTGGCCAATTTCGACCGCTCGCTGGAGGAAGCGGCCCAAGGTCTCGGTGCCTCGCCGGCCGCTGCCTTCCGCGAGGTCACGCTGCCGCTGATCCGGCCCGGTGTGATTGCCGGCGGGCTCTTCGCGTTCATCGTCAGCTTCGACCAGTTCCCGGTGAGCCTCTTCCTCGTCTCGCCGGGACAGGAGACGCTGCCCATCGCCATGTTCAACTATCTGCGCTTCGACTTCGACGGCACCATCGCCGCCGCCAGCACGGTCTCCATCCTGCTCGCGGTCGCACTCGTGCTGGGGATCGAACGCACCATCGGATTGCAGGAATACGCGAAACTCTGAGGCTCAACGAAAGGAGGCACAGATGCTGAACCGACGTACGCTTCTCGCCGCCACCGCCGGCACCGTCGCCTTGCCCTCATTGGTCGGCGCGCAGGCCGCCAACACGCTGAAGATCACGGGCTGGGGCGGCCGCTGGGGCGAGATCATGCGCGACGAGCTGATCCCCGCCTTCGAACGTGAGAACCGCTGCCGCGTCGAGGTGGACACCGCCTTCCCCTTCGTGCCGAAGCTGCTGGCCAGCCCGCGCGGCCGCCCCGTCTACGACGTGCTGCACACCAACAGCAACGAGCAGTGGGACGTCTATGCCCGCGGCCTGGTGGAGAAGCGGCCCGACCTGTCGAAGATCCCGAACGCCGCCGCGATCTACCCCTACGCGACCTCCGACGACATCGTCGGCGTGGTGTTCCTGACCAGCGCCGTGGGCCTCGCCTATCGCCGCGACAAGGTCCAGCAGCCGCCGGTCTCCTGGAAGGACCTGTGGGATGCACGCTTCTCGGGAAACCGCGGCTCCTACCTCATACCCGCGAATTCGCTGGGGCAGATGCTGTTCATGATGGCGGGCAAGCTCTACGGCAGCGGCTATCGCGACCTGAACGCGGCCTTCGCCGCGATGGAGCGACTGCGTCCCGTGCGGCTTTTCGACTTCACCGGCGGGATCGAGAACGCGATGCTCTCGGGCGAGCTCAATGTCGGCGTGCTGCACGACACAGCCGTCTACCGCAACCAGGACCGCGTGCCGGTCGAGTTCGTCTCGCCGACCGAGGGAGTCTTCGCGCTGGAGCAGGTCCTGTCGATCTGCAAGGGCACGCAGATGACCGAGCTCGCCAATACCTGGATCAATTACATGCTCTCACCGACCGTGCAGATGCGGATGAGCACGGAGGTCTGGTACAGCCCGGTCCGCCGCGACATGCAGCTGCCGGATCGCTTCCGCGGCAAGCTGCTGACGACGCCGGAGCAGGTCGCCAGCCTGATCCAGTTCCCCTGGGAGTGGTACAACCAGAACAAGGACCGGATCGACGACCGCGTGAACCGCATCTTCCGGGGCTGATCTCTTGGCTTCTGTCGTCCTCGACCGCGTCACCAAGGTCTTCCCCGGCGGGACGCGCGCCGTGGACGGCATCGAACTCGAGATCGGGGAGGGCGAGTTCTTCTCCCTCCTCGGCCCCTCGGGCTGCGGCAAGACCACGACGCTGCGCATGATCGCGGGGTTCGAGATGCCGGACGCCGGCGCGATCCGCGTCGGCGGCAAGGACATGACCGCCCTGCCGCCCGAACAGCGCGGCATGGGCATGGTCTTCCAGAACTACGCGCTGTTCCCGCACCGGACGGTCGCGGAGAACGTCGCCTTCGGCCTGAAGATGCGCAAGGTCCCGAAGGAGGAGCAGGCGAAGCGCGTCCGCGACGCGCTCGCCATGGTCCGCCTGCAGGGGCTGGAGGAACGTCGCCCCGGCCAGCTCTCGGGCGGCCAGCAGCAACGCGTGGCGCTGGCGCGTGCGATCGTCATCAACCCCACTGTCCTGCTCTGCGACGAGCCGCTCGGCGCGCTCGACAAGAAGCTGCGCCAGGCCATGCAGTTCGAGCTGAAGGAGTTGCACCGCCGTCTCGGCCTGACCCTGGTCTATGTCACGCACGACCAGGAGGAAGCGCTGACCATGTCCGACCGGATCGCGGTGATGCGGTCCGGGCGCATCGCGCAACTCGGCGCGCCGCGGCAGATCTACGACCACCCCACCAGCCGCTTCGTCGCGGACTTCATCGGCGACACCAACATTCTGGAAGGCACCGCGGAGGCCGCGACGCTGCGGCTGGATGGCTGGGTCAGCCCCCTGCCATCCGCGCTGCCGCCGGGCCCCTGTGCCGTGGCACTGCGCCCCGAACGCGTGCGCCTCGGCGCGCCGGGCACGGGGCTGGTGGATGCGCGGGTCGAGGAAGCGAACTTCCTCGGCGATTCCGTCCTGCTGAAGGCGGCGCTGCCGGGCGGCGCGTCGCTGCTGGTGCGCGCGCCGCGTGAGACCGATGCGGCGCTGCTCTCCCCCGGCGCCACCGCCGCCCTGAGCTGGAAAGCGGAGGATCCCGTGCCTCTGTCGGCGGAATGACCGAGCTTCGCGTCATCACCATCGGCCAGGCGCCGCGCCCTGACCTGGAAGCCGAGATCGCGCATGCCGTCCCGGCGCTGCGCGTGCGGCTGGAAGGCGCACTGGACGGGCTGAGCCGCGCGGAGATCGCGGGTGTGAAGCCGCGCGACGACGGCGACACGCTCTTCACCATGCTGCCCTCCGGCGAAGGCGTCGCGGTATCGAAGGCGGCGGTGACGGAGAGGCTGCGTTCGCAGCTCGGCGCGATCGACGGCCCCGTCCTGCTGGCCTGTACCGGCGCCTTCGCGGGGCTGCCGGAACGCGTGGACCTCGTGCAGCCCTCCGCCGTGCTGAACGCGCTGGCGGAGGCGATGCTGCCGCGCGGTCGCCTCGGCCTCGCCGTGCCCTTCGCAGAGCAGATCCCGGGCCTTTCGGCAAAGCGCGAGCGGCCTGGCCTCGTCGTGTCGGCGGTCGCGCTGAAGCCGGGGTCGGACGACGCGGCGCGACGCGCGGCGGCGGAAACGCTGGCGGCGACGAAACCCGATCTCGTGCTGCTGGACTGCATCTCCTATTCGCGGGCGGACAAGGCGGCCTTCAACGCCGTGCTGGACTGCCCCGTCCTGCTCTCCGTCGCGGTCGCCGCGCGCGCCGCGGCGAGCCTTCTGCCGGAGTGACCATGCGAGAACTTAGTCTCGAGGATATCGAGGCGCTGGCCGTCGGCGCCTGGGTGCTCGGCACCGGCGGCGGCGGCTCGCCCTATCTCGGCCTGCTGAACATGCGGCAGCTGTACGGCGAGGGGCACCGCGTGCAGCTGATGGACCCCGACGCGCTGGCCGATGACGACATGGTCGCGGTCGTGTCCAACATGGGCGCGCCGCTGGTCGGGCAGGAAAGGCTGACCGACGCCGCCAACATCGCGCGCGCGGTCACGCTGATGCAGGAATATCTCGGCAAGTCCTTCCGCGGGATCATGTCGGTCGAGATCGGCGGCAACAACGGCGTGCAGCCCCTGATGGCCGCTGCGCTGACCGGCAAGCCCGTGGTGGACGCCGACGCCATGGGCCGTGCATACCCCGAGGCGCAGATGACGAGCTTCGCCGTCGGCGACCTCCGGCCCTGGCCGCTGACGCTGGTGGACCCGCGAGGCGTCGAGGGCATCGTCGCCAAGGTGCCGACCTGGAAATGGATGGAGCGGCTCTCGAGAAAAATGTGCGTCGAGGTCGGCTCCACCGCCGCCACCTGCAAGGCGCCGCGCACCGGCGCCGAGGTCAAGCGCTGGGGCATCCCGCGCACCACGACGCAGGCGATCAACCTCGGCATAGCGATCCGGCGCGCGCAGCGCGAGCACCGCGATCCCATCGAGGCAATCCTGCAGAACGAGGACGGCCGGCTGCTGTTCCGCGGCAAGGTCGCCGATGTCGCGCGCCGCACGACGGAAGGCTTCCTGCGCGGCACGACCAGGCTGGACGGCCTGGACGCATGGCGCGGCAGCACGATGGAGATCGCCTTCCAGAACGAATGGGCCGTCGCCTGGCAGGACGGCACGCCACGCGTGATGACGCCAGACCTGATCTGCGTGCTGGACACCGTCAGCGGCGAGGCGATCGGGACGGAGACGCTGCGCTACGGCCAGCGCGTGACGGTGATCGCGCTGCGCGCGCCGCCGGTCTTCCTCACGCCGCGCGGCCTGGAATTCGTGGGCCCGCGCGCATTCGGCTACGACCTCGACTTCAGGAGCGTCTTTTCATGAGGCGGCGCATCGGGATCGATGTCGGCGGCACGAATACCGACGCCGTGCTGCTGGAAGGCGACCAGGTCCTGAAGGCGGTCAAGACGCCGACTACGGCCGATGTCATGACCGGCGTCCGCCTGGCGCTGGCCGGCGTCGCGCCGGCGGTCGGGCCCGAAGGCGTGCAGGCCGTGATGATCGGCACCACGCATTTCGTGAACGCCGTGGTGCAGCGGCGAGAGCTCGCGCCGGTCGGCGCGCTGCGCATCGGCATTCCTGTCGCGGCGTCCCTGCCGCCCTTCTGCGACTGGCCTTCGGATCTCGCCGCGCTGGCCCGCGGGCAGGTGCACATGGTGGAGGGCGGGCACGATTATGACGGCCGCCCGATCATGCCGCTGGACGAACGCGCGGTCGCGGAGACCGCCAGGGCGATGCGCGCCGTGGGGATCGGCTGCGTCGCCATCGCTTCCATCTTCTCGCCGCTCGAAGCGTCCATGGAAACGCGCGCGGCAGAGATCGTGCGGCAGGAGATGCCGGACGCCTCCATCACGCTCTCCCGCGACCTCGGCCGGATCGGGCTGCTGGAACGCGAGAACGTCGCGCTGATGAACGCCGCGCTGGCGCCGCTCGCCCGCAAGACCGTCGCCGCCTTTGAGGAAGCCTTGCGCCAGGCCGGCATCGCCGCACCCCTTTTCATCACGCAGAACGACGGGACGGTGATCCGCGCGGAACTCGCGGCGCGCTTCCCCGTGCTGTCCTTCGCCTCCGGCCCTACGAACTCGATGCGCGGCGCGGCCTTCCTGACGGGGGTCAAGGACGCGCTGGTCGTCGATGTCGGCGGCACCACCAGCGACGTCGGCGCGCTGAAGCACGGCTTTCCGCGCGAGGCCAACGCGGTCGTGCAGGTCGGCGGCGTGCGCACGCTGTTCCGGATGCCCGATCTGCACAGCTTCGGCCTCGGCGGGGGATCGCTGGTGCGGCGCGCGGGCGATCGCATCGCCATCGGCCCGGACAGCGTCGGCTTCCGCCTGCCGGAGCGCGCGCGGATCTTCGGCGGCCCGGACCTCACCACCAGCGACATCGCGGTCGCCGCCGGCCTGCTCGCGCTGGGCGAAGCCGCGCGCGTTTCGGATATCGATCGCGGCTTCGCCGATGCCGTGCTGGCGGAGGCCGCACGCATGCTCGAGGAATCGGTGGACCGCATGAAGACGGAAGCCGCGCCGGTCCCGTTGCTCGCGGTGGGCGGCGGCGCCTTCCTCGTGCCGGATCGCCTGCCCGGCGTGTCGGAGGTGCTGCGCCCCGCCAACGCCGCCGTCGCCAATGCCGTGGGTGCCGCGATCGCGCAGGTCAGCGGCGAGGCCGACCAGGTCTTCCAGGGCCTCTCGCGGACCGAGGCGATGGCCCAGGCTGAGCGCATCGCGCGCGACCGCGCCGTCGAATCTGGCGCAGAGCCCAACAGCCTGGCGCTGGTGGATGTCGAGGACCTGCCACTGGCCTACTTGCCGGGAGGCGCGCTCCGGGTGCGCGCCCGCGTTGTCGGCGAGATCGCCGGGTAGGGTCCGGGCGCCCCGCCACGCGGCCACGAAGCTCTATGGCAGTGGAGTGAACTGGAGCTGCGAGAAAGGCGTCACCCGGTCCGTACGGACCATCATGAACTCGGTTTCGGGACCCAGCCACCTGTTCCAGATCGCGGTCAGCTCGCCGTCGCGTTCCATCTCGGCCAGCGTCTCGTTCACGCGTGCGAGTAGCTGCGGCCCGTCGCGCTTCATGCCGATGCCGATGGGCTGCAGGGCCATCGGCTCCTCGATCATGCGCATCGGGATGCCGTCGGCCTGCGAGTCGTTGACGAGCTTGGTGATGGTCATAGTGTTAGCCACGATGCCGAAGGCGCGGTTCTGTTGGACGGCCATGAAGGCCGATCCCGTATCCGCGAAGGCCAGCGGCTCCGACCCGTTCATGCGAATGGCGAGCTCGGACGTCGAGCCACGGGTCGAGGCCAGGCGCCTACCATGGCGAGGCTGCTGTTCTTGAAGAGCGAGACGGTATGGTTGACGATCGCCGGGCCGGCGTTGCGCATGGCCTGGGGCAGCAGCACCCAGCGCATCGCACCGAGGAAGGAATGGCCGAGCGCGCGGGACGCCTCCCACTGACCCTTCGGTACGGCGCGCAGGCCGGAGCGCAGGTTCTCGCTGAAGTAGGCCGCCTGGCAAAGGCCGAGCGCGATGATAGCGAAGAGCGCCTCGCTGTTGTGGTCGGCGAGCCAGAATTGGGCGTCCGGCGGCAGCAGGCTCGCGATGCCGAGGTACCAGAACATCACCTGGACGAGCGTCGGCACGTTGCGGTGGTAGGAGATGTAGGCGGCCACACCTGCCTCGGCGACGCGCGAGGGCAGCATTCGAACCGCGAGCAGCGTCCAAGATTTCCGCCTTCTCGTCGTGCACGCCGTCGAGCAGCGTGAAGCTGAGCGTGTCGCGCAGGCGGAGCGAGCGATAGACGCAGTTCAGCCGGACATGGATCGCGAATGCATGGCCGACCGCGCGCACCGTGCCGCCATTCGTGAATTCGAAGGACAGCGCCGGCTGGCCGGGGAGCAGGCGCAGCCGGTCGCGAAGCCGGCGAGCAGGCCAGGACGGCCCATGGCCGGATAGAGCTCGAGCCAGATGCTGGCATAGATGGCGGCGGCCTGGTCCACATTGGCGGAGGTGAGGTCGAGCGCGAAGTCAAGCGCGCTGTCCGCCAGCACCGGGGCCGTCCGGCCCTCGCCGGCTGCCGGCACCGGCACACCGAGCCGCGCGGCAAAGTCGCACAGCGGCACATCCCAGACCGTACGGTCGAAGCCGGGGATCGCCTGGCTCAGCGTGGCGCTGAGCGCCGCCTAAGAATGGTCCGGATGCAGCGCGCCGGTCGACCAGCGCGCGACCACTGATTTGTCGACCCCGACGCGCTGAGCGAGGGCGCTGCGGGAGAGGTTGGCGCGCCCGACCGCTAGGCGAAGCTGTCGATGGGCGTGCCGCGCGCCATGCCAATCCCACAAATGGATGTGACCGTCCAGCGCAGTGGCGGCGATATCACTGCGCGCTCATCTGCGGCGGATCGGCCAAGCGGGCCGACAAGCGCGGCGAGGAAAGCAATCCGATTGTGGCGAGCAACATCTCGGGCCTCGGTGCGAATGCCCGCAGGTTGGACCACCAGGACCTGTCGCGGGCAGGAGCGCCGACCGGCGTCATGATGCCCATCACGATGCGCCACGACGTGGTACCTGCCGTGCCGCATGGGACTGCCTAAGGCGACGACCTTACACGCCGTGCCCGAAGTCCGCGGCTAGCCGGAGCTTCGCCTTCCCGATCTGCTCGCCGGTTTCGGCCGGATGCGGCGTCAGCTTGCACTGCATCTGTCTGCAGGGTCTCGGCTGACAAAGGAGAAGGTGGTGCGGTCGTCATCGCGAGTCTCCGGCGACGCTTCAATCAGCGTTCTCACAACCGGTCTCGGCCAGGGAGCTACCGCTTGGCCTGACCCACTGCAGGCCCTCATCGAAGTTTCGCTGTCGAGCTACGCCGGCGGCAGGTTTGGTACCTCTGCGTCGTCCGCGCAGAACGGCACGCTGCAGCTTGGCTTCTCCACGTCAACGCGCGCAGCCGGTCCGGAGACCGACAGCCCTGTCGAGCATCTCCGCAATTTTGACACTCAGCATGATGTTGGCGAACGGGCGCGGCCGTGCCGGCAGCCGCGGCGATCACCTCGCGTGCGTTGCCCTACCCGATGCGGATCAGCCGCGTCACCTGGCCGTTGCTCTCCCAGTAGGTCTTCTTGCCTGCAATGAGCGGGTCGTCCATCGCCGGCTGCACCTCGCCGGACGTGTCGATGGCGCGCGAGGTAATGCGGTGCTCGCCGGGCTGCGGCGTCCAGTCGAGTCTCCAGAACCGCCACGCGAAGGGCGCCGCGGGGTCCGCGTCCGCCAGCGTGGCCCGTGCCCAAGGCCCGTCATCGACTTTGACCTCGACAGCCGCGATCGGCGCGGGACCCCAGGCCATGCCGGTGATGCGATAGCGCCCGTCGCGCACCGTCACGCGCGCCGGGGCGGATTTCAGCCGTCCTCGGCCGACCGTACTCTCCGTCACGATGGTCTCGTCGCCCCGCCGCTCCTCGCGCACGGTGACGTAGTCGCGGGCCATGAAGCGATTAACGAAGCGCGTGTCGCGCACCTCGATGCGCTGGAGCCATTTGACATTGGCGATGCCATACCAGCCCGGCACGATCAGGCGGACGGGCGCGCCGTGCGCCGCGGGGAGGTCCTCGCCATTCATTTCGTAGCACAGCAGGTTGGCCGGGTTCATGGCATCGTCGACCGGCATGCTCCGCGCAAAGTTCGCGGAGAACCTCAGTTCGAGCGGCGTGCCGGCGCGCACCACCTCCTCGGCCTTATCGGCGCCGTAGAACACGACCTCCTTCGCGTCCTGGCTGATCCCCGCCCGCCGGAGGACGTCGGCGAGCCGGACACCGCCCCAGCGCGCGTTGCCGATCGCGCTACTGAGAAAGGGCAGGCCGTGGTTGCCCGAGCACTCCAGGGTATAGGTGACCTCCTGACGCGGCGCGGCCTTCAGATCGGCGAGCGACAGGCGCAGTGGCGCACCAACGCGTCCCTCCACTTCGAGCCGCCATGCCGCGGGGGTGATTGCGGGCCAGCCGTAGTGGCCGACCTGGAAGAAATTCGCGATGGGCGTGATCCAGCTGTCCAGAACCTCCCATGGCTTTAGGTTGCGCGCCAAACCCGCCAGCTCGGTCGGAACCGGCGGCGGCTGGTCGGCCCAGAGCAAGGTCCGTTCGCCCTCCTGCGCGGCGGCCGTCCAGGACCCGCCACGCAGCGCCAGCACACCAGCAGCTGCAGCCACGCCGGCAGCGCCACGCATCAGCAATTCACGGCGTTGCGGATGGTCCATGTGCGTCCTCCCCGGCTCCCGCCGTCGGTGTCGAAGGCGTGAGCTACCAAGGACGGAGGATCGCGCCGGAACGTCGGAACGGCTTCGAGGCCCGTCCAGTCGTCGATCCCAGCGTCTCACTTCAGCGGTTGCTCGGCATGAGCACAATGAAAATGACAGCAACGAAGCTCAACGCGCTGCGAGGCGCCCGCCGTCCGTGTCTCGCCACCGCTCGCGAGGATGGTTGTCAAGGGAGCCGGGGCTGACATTCCGTCGCGGTCCTGCCGGACGGGCGCAGGCATCCGGGTGCAGGAACGGCAGAGGGTGCGATGGGTTCGCGACCCGCCGATACGTCCGCACCGCGGGTACGGCGCTGCGGCCTCCCGGTCGGTCCGCTGAGCGATCCGCTGCCGAATGTCTGCTCCCCGCCCTGAGCGGTCATCCCGGGCGAGAACGCCGAGCTCGGCGACAATGAAGCTCGGGAAGAGCTTGGGGGACCCTCAGCACTGTTCGGCATAAGCCGATGCGCGTCCCCGCATCTCCAACTTGCCCACAAGTCAAAGCCTTGCAGCAACCCCGCATCACTCGATGCCGAACGGGCAAGCGGGGAAGGCTCACGTCAACCTCTTGGGCCGGAATTTCGAGCCAGGGCTACGCCGCGGACTTCAGGACGCGATACGACAATCAGCGTTGGATCTTAGTTCAATCCATTGTCGTTCAGTCGAGGCCCCGGGCGTTGAGGAAGGCCCGTTCCGCAACGTCGCTCCAGTCGCGGATCGAGGCCTGGAAGGCCCGATGGCTCTCGGCAATCAGGCGGGCATGGCTGTCGCGCTCGCCGGCCTCGGCGACGACTTCGCGACTCTGCCGCAGCATGGTGCGCAGCAGCTCATCGTCGAACCGGCGGACCTGCACCGTGCCGGCATCGCGGAGCCGCCGCAGCCAGACCGCGTTGTTCGCGTTGAACTCGGCAAGGGATCGCGAGAACTCGCCGGCCGCGATGCCCTCGATCAGGCGCCGGTCGCTCGGCGAGAAGCTCTCCCAAACAGCCTTGTTGATGCCGAGCGTCAGCGCCGTGCCGGGCTCGTGGAAGCCAGGGTAGTAGTAGTAGTTCGCGACCTCATGCAGGCCGAGTGCCATGTCGGCCCAGGGTCCGACCCACTCGCTCGCATCAAGCGCGCCGGAGCGCAGCGCGGGGCGGATTTCGCCCCCTGCCACGGTCACCACCGCCGCGTCCATCCGCCGCAGTACCTCGCCACCGAGCCCCGGCATGCGGTAGCGCAGGCCCCGAAAGCCCGCGGCCGAGGTGATCTCGCTGGTGAACCAGCCGCCCATCTGTGAACCCGTGCTGCCGCACAGGATCGGCTTGATGCCATACTCGGCGCTGAGCGAGTCCCAAAGCGCCTGGCCCCCCCCGTACCGCACCCAGGCGAAGTGCTCCTGCGCGGTCAGTCCGAACGGCACCGCGGCGAAGAAGGTGAAGCCGGGCGACTTGGATTCGAAGTAGTATTCGGCCGAGTGGTACATGTCCGCCAAGCCGGCCGCCACGGCGTCCAGGGTCTCGAACGGGCGCACGACGGCGCCGGCGGCGGAGACATCGATCCGCAGGCGGCCATTCGTCGCGGCCTGGATCGCCTCCGCTAACTGCACTGCGGCGTCGAGGGTTCCCGGCACGTTGCTTGGCCAGTCCGTGACCATCCGGAGTTCCCGGATGCCCTGCGCAATCGCCGGCAGCGACAGCGCGGTCCCGACGGCGCCGGTGCCAGCCAGCAGGTATCGCCGCTTCATGCCGCCCCCTATCTCGGCGCATCGCTACGGCGAGCGCTTCTTCCGCTGGCTTAACAGAGCAGTGTCCATTCCGGAAGCGGCTGGCGGTCCATGGGTTCCGGTCGAAGGGCCACTCGTTGCACCCTCGGGTTCCCGCCCATTCGGCACTGGGGCATAGTGTGCAGAGGGGGGCGTCGAGGGAGACGTGACGGCGACGGCGGCGGACGCGGCGGGTTCAGGCAGCGGTGCGTTCTGGCGCGCCGGCGTCCGCATGCGCCTGCTGCTCGCCTTCCTGGCGATCAGCGGCTTCTCCGTGCTGGCGGCCGCAGCAGCAATCTATGCTTTCCGCGAGGTCGGCGAGCGAATCGAGGTCGTGGAGACGCAGGTCTCGCCGGCACTGACGTCGCTCGAGGTATCCCGCTCGGCGGAGCGGATCATCGCCGCCGCGCCCGCCTTGCTCGCGGCCGTCGATACCGCCCGGCGCGATCAGGTGGCAAGCGAACTGCGGGCCGAACTGGCGCGACTGAACGAAAGGCTGCTGGAACTGAACCGCGGCCAGCTCGAGGCGGCACTGCTGACGACAATCAGGGAAAGCGTCGGCTCGCTGTCGGCCAACCTCGCCTCTCTCGAGGACCTGGTCGCGCGGCGCCTCGTCGCGGGTGAAGGCGTCGCGCGGCAAAGGCGGCGCGTGCTGGAGACCCATGAAGAAACTCAGCGGCTGCTTGCGCCCTGGCTGATGGTGATCGAAGGCCAGATCGCTCGCCAGGCGGACGCCGTGCGGCGCGGCGGCACGCCTGCGGCGATGGACGATGCGGCGCAGCGCCTCGTCGCCTCGATCGCGGCCCAGCGGCCGGCACTGGCGGCGCAGCGGCAGTTCTCGGCGATCGTGGACATGCTGTCGGAAGCCTCCACCGCCGATCAGGAACGTCGCGTGCAGGTCCTGGCCTTCCAACTCGTCCGTGCGCTGCGGGAGGTCGCGGCAACCTCCGCCGAGCTGGATGCGCGCCTGCAGCCGCTGTTCATCGCGCAGGTAGCGAAGCTTCGGGAGCTGAGCGAGGGGCCCGACTCGATCCCGGCGGCGCGTCAGCGGGAACTCGCACTGGGTAACGGCGCGGCGCTGCTGGCCGAGAATGCGCGCCTGTCGGCCGGCCTGACCGAGGCGGTGGACCGGCTCGCCGCAGCCGCCAAGGCGGACACAGCGAGCGCGACGCGCGACGCGCTGTCGGTGCAGCGGCGTGGTACCCAGGTGCTTCTCGTGCTCGTCCTGCTCAGCCTCGTCACCTCGGTGCTGATCGTGTGGCTCTATGTCGGCCGGAACATCGTGCGCCGCCTGACGACGCTCGGCGACGGCATGGTGGCGATCGCCGCCGGGCGTCTTGGCGCCCCCGTCGCGGCGGAGGGATCGGACGAGATCGCCGCGATGGGCCGCGCGGTCGAGGTGTTCCGGCGCAACGCGATCGAGCTCGACCGCCTTCTGGCGGAACGCAGCCAGACGGCGGCGCTGCTCGAGCAGCAGGTGCGGGAACGCACGGCGGAGCTGGAGCGGCGCCGGGCCGTGCTGCGCGTGACCTTCGACAACATGGGGCATGGCGTTGTTATGTTCGACGCCGAGTACCGCATGGCGGCCTGGAACCAGCGATTCATGGACCTGCTCGGCCTGGACGACGACCGGGTCGGGCTGGCCTTCACTTACGCGGACTTCGTTCGTGGCCTGGCGGAGCGCGGCGAATACGGCGCAGACTTCGAAGCGGAGCTCCGCCGCCGCGTCACCGATCTCGACAGGCCGTTCACCGACGAGCGGACGCGGCCCGACGGCACGGTGCTGGAGATCCGCCGCAACCCGGTGCCGGGCGGCGGTTTCGTGCTGATCTACACCGACATCACCGAACGCAAGCGCGCGGAGCGGGAGATGGCGGCGGCGCGCGACGCGGCAGCGGCGGCGAGCCGGACGATGGAGGCAGCCTACCGCGAACTCAAGGCCGCGCAGGCGAGCCTAGTTCACGCCGAGAAGATGGCGTCGCTGGGCCAGCTAACCGCCGGCATCGCGCATGAGCTGAAGAATCCGCTGAACTTCATCAACAACTTCGCTTCCCTGGCGCAGGAACTTCTGGACGAGCTGAAGGAGACGCTGGGCCCGGTCCTTGCCGCCGACCGCGCCGACGAGGCGAACGACATCGTGGCGACGCTGTCCGGCAACCTCGGCAAGATCGTCGAGCATGGCCGCCGTGCGGACGGCATCATCCGCAGCATGCTCCTGCATTCGCGCGGTGGCAGCGGCGAGCGCCAACGGACGGACGTCAATGCCCTGGTGCAGGAGGCGCTGAACCTCGCCTATCACGGCGCGCGGTCGCAGAACCCCGAGATGAACGTCACGCTGGAGCGCGACTTCGACAAGGCCCTCGCCCCGCTGGACATGGTGCCGCAGGACATCACCCGCGTTCTGCTAAACCTGTTCGGCAACGCGCTCTACGCCACCGACAAGCGGCGTCGCGAGGAACGCAGCAGCACCTGGCGGCCGATCCTGAGGGTCGTGACGCGCGACGCCAGCGACGGCGTCGAGATCCGCGTTCGCGACAATGGCACCGGCATGCCGCCGGAGGTGCGCAGCAAGCTGTTCACCCCCTTCTTCACCACCAAGCCCACCGGCGAGGGCACCGGGCTCGGCCTCTCAATCAGCTACGATATTGTGGTGCAGCAGCACGGCGGCAGCATCGATGTGGAGAGCGAGCTCGGCGCCTTCACCGAGTTCACGATAAGGCTGCCGCGGGCGGCGCGCGGTGGGGCGCCTGCCACGCCGGAGCCGGCCGACGGAGCCCTCGCATGAGTGATGGCGGCGTCTGCATCCTGGTGGTGGACGACGAGCCCGACATGGCAGACCTCTTCCGACAGCGTTTCCGGCGGGAGGTGCGTGACGGGACCTACAAGCTGCGATTCGCGGCCTCGGCGGAGGCGGCGCTGGACCACCTGCGATCCGACGCGCGCCAAGAGCCGATGCTCGTCCTGTCGGATGTCAACATGCCCGGCATCGACGGTCTCGCCTTGCTGCAGGCTATCCGCCACGAATGGCCCGACCTGCCCGTGGTGATGGTGACGGCCTACGGCGATGACGAACGCCGGTGCAGGGCAGTCGCACTCGGTGCGGCCGACTTCCTCGGCAAGCCCGTCGATTTCGACCATCTCAAGCGACGGTTGCGCGACATCGCGCCGGACGGAAGCACGGCATGAGCGCTACGGCGACGATCCTGGTCGTGGACGACGAGCCGGACTTCGAGCTGCTGGTCACTCAGCGCTTCCGGCGCAGCATTCGCAGCGGGGAGCTCGTCTTTCACTTCGCGCGCGACGGCGAGGAGGCGCTCGAGATGCTGCGTCGGGTACCGGGAATCGACCTTGTCCTAACGGACATCAACATGCCCCGCATGGACGGGCTGACGCTGCTGCTGCGGCTGCCGGAGGTGGACCCGCAGCTGAGGGCGGTGATTGTCTCGGCCTATGGCGACATGGCGAACATCCGCACGGGCATGAACCGCGGTGCCTTCGATTTCGTGACCAAGCCCGTGGACTTCGACGACCTCACCGTCACGCTGAACCGCGCCGTCGATCATATCCGCTCGGTCCGCGCCGCCCTGCAGGCGCGCGACGCGCTCCTCGCGGTGCAGGAGGAGCTCGCGGTCGCGCGGAGGATGCAGCTTGCGATCCTGCCGCAGCCTCTTCCCGATACGCCCAGCCGGGAACTGCGCGGCTTCATGCAGGCGGCACGCGAAGTCGGCGGGGATTTCTACGACTTCTTCCACTTGCCGGACGGGCGGCTGGGCCTTGTCATCGCGGACGTCTCGGGGAAGGGGGTGTCCGCCGCGCTCTTCATGGCGGTGACCCGGACGCTGCTGCGCATGGTTGCCCTTTCGGGCGACGATCCCGCGCAATGCCTCTCGACCGTCAACGATCTGCTGGCTGCGGACAACCCGGAGCTGATGTTCGTCACGGCCCATTATGCGGTCCTCGATCCCGCGACCGGGTTGCTCGAGTACGCCAGTGCCGGACATCCCCCGCCCTTGCTGATCGGCGCCGGTGACGCGCCGCGCGAGTTGGCGGGCTGCGACGGCATCATGCTCGGCATCGAGCCAGGGTATGAATACCCGCTCCGCCGGCTGACGCTCGCGCCGGGCGACGTCCTGTTCCTCTTCACTGACGGGGTGACCGAGGCCGTCGATCCAGCGAACCGCTTTTTCGGCAAGGAACGTCTCGCCGAGGCTCTTGCGTGCCATCGTGGGCTTCAATGTCCGGATGTCCTTGCGGCCGTGGTCCGGGAAGTGACGGAGTTCGCCGGCAGCGCGCCTCAAGCGGACGACATCACTTGCCTTGCGCTCCGCTATCTGAACGCAGGCTCATAGGAAGCCAGTAGGCGTTAGCCGCACGCTAGGGGCAGCGCCGGTGCGCGCTGAATCACCGCCGAGCGGCTGACCACGGCTTGGCTCATGAGATTGCCGCATGAGACAGTCGGCGGTCTCGGAAATCTGGCGCTGATCAGGCGCAAATCGCCGCCCTGACGTTGAAGATCCGCCCCACCCGCCCGAAGTAGTTGTCCCGTAGAGAAGCGCAACTCAGCGGCGAGAAAAGCTCGGCCGAGCTTGTTTGCTCCCCAGCTCTGTTCGGCATAAGCCGATGCGCGTCCCCGCATCCCGAATTGCTCGAAAAATCAAAGTGCTCCAGCGACCCCGCATCAGCCTATGCCGAACGGGCGAGTAGAGGGAAGCGGACCGTCACGTCCGGCGTCGACGACCCGTTGTGGAGGCTGCCGGAAGATGGACATCCGCCATGCGGCGCGTCTTGGAAACGCCGCGACCCGTACTCACCCCTGTGGCGTGATCGGCATGAGTCACGGATATCGACTACGTCCGCCGGCAAATCCGCGTGCCTAAAAAGGTCCGATTTCCGCCCTTCTGCGACCATCGTAAGCGAGGCCTACGGACCCTTGCGGCCTTCGCTTGACGTTGTGCCGTTTTCTTCGGCGGCCGCCCAGCGCAAGGGCATGAGTTTGTGGATGCTGCTATTGGGCCAGCCGTTGACGAGGTGGGTCAGCACCTCGGCTAAGTAGCGCTGCGGGTCGACGCCGTTGAGCTTGCAGGTCTCGACGAGGGAGGCCACCGCCGCCCGGCGGGCCCCGCCATCGTCGCTGGAGGTGAACAGCGCGTTCCTGTGGCTGAGGCAGATGGGGCGGATGTCGCGCTCGACGATGTTAGTCAGACACTTAGAGTAATCGCAGCCTCCGCCCTATGTCGGAACCCCGAGAGCATGGCGAGGACGGCCGACGTAGGCGGGATGGGGCTGCATTATCCCCGCGCGTCGAACGTCGCTTCCGCTTCACGATGGACGACGCGCCACCATCGCTAATGAATTTGGATCTGGCTGCGTCGGTGGCGCTGGGCTGCAGCCAATTAGGGACACGCCAAACATACTACAGAGTTTCAAGCACTTCCTCGATGCTCGCCCGCACAAAGCCATTCGGAACGGCCGTTCCAGGCTCTGCCAGTTCGAAGCCGCCCGGGACGACGTCGATGCTGTCCGATGCCAGGTTCTGCCAGTCGTGGTCGAAAATCTCGGCGAAGTAGCGGGCGAGCTCCGCATCCTCGAAGATCAGGCTGGCGTCCCGGTTCAGCGAGACCCCCTGCTCCGATAGGTTCTGGCTGCCGAGCATGACGCGCTTGCGGTCGACGACGATGCCCTTGGTGTGAAGGTTCTTCTGGACCCGTACTGACGCCATGTCGAAGCCCAGGTCCTGCAGCGCCTCCAGGTTCCGGCGCGCATCGGCCTTCATGATGATGCGGAAGGCAACGCGGACCGCGACGCCGCGCTGCTGCGCGTCGAGGATCGCGTCCATGATCTTGGCAAGCCTGGCGTGCGAGGGCTTCGGCGCGTTGAAGGTCTGGTTGTGGATCAGCAGCTCCTCCCGCGCGCTGCGGATCAGCTCGACGACCTTGGCGTGGTAGTTGTCGGGCGTGAGCAGCGGCTGCACGTCGAATTCGCGTGTCGCGTCGAAGGGCTGGAAGAAGCGGAACGGGCGCGCGCCCGGGCGCGGCCTCGGCGAAGAGCGCCTCCGGGACCAGCAGGTCGGGTAGGATCAGTGCCTCGTCCTCGCCGACGCCCTGGTTGTTGTCGAAATCGTTGCGGAGAAAGCTGGCGAAGGTGGCGGCGAGGCCCGGATGCTCCACGATCGCGTGCCATTCGCGGTTGTAGTTGGTCAGCCAGTCGCGCCGCGGCTCCTTCAGCGGATCGGCATCGGGCTGGTTGGAGGATTGCCAGTTGCCGCTGGACAGCCAGAAGGCGCCCTTGCCCCGGATGCCCGCGTCCCGCACCGCCACCTTGATGTGGTAGGATGACGCGACCCAGCCGTTCACCACGCCGATCTTCACCCAGGCATGGGCGAGGCGCGGGCCGAAGGCCTGGGCGAGCTGCTCCACGACATCCTTGTCCGTCAGGTCGTTGGCCTTCGTTCCCGTGCCGACGCTCTGCCCGGGCTGGATCACCAGGTGCAGGTCGCGGAAGCCGCGCTTCGCCGCCAGCCCCGCGATGGTGTCGGCGATGTGCCGCGCGCCGAAGTCGTACATGCCGACGATGAGGGAGCGCGACGTCCCTTCGAGGAACGGCCGGAGCTGCGTCCAGCCGGCATCGGGGCTGACATGGGCGAGTACGCGCATGGTCTCGCGCACGCGCTCCAGCCCGGCGCCCCTGGGCGGGCGATAGGTGATCTCGGCGCCCAGCGCATCGGCGCCGAGGCCGAGTGCCTCGGTCGCGACGGCGGCGCCCCGCTTGTCCGTAAGCATCTCGGCCAGGCCCGGCTCGCTCACCTGGATGCGGAGGCCGCCGAAGCTCTCCGGAAGCGGGTCGATGCCGACCTCGCGCAGCGCGGCGATGCTGCGGCGCCGGCGTACCGTGGCGACGAGCGCGCGCTCGCGCGTGATGCGCCCTTCGCGGAACACGTAGCCGAGCCTGAGGCCGACCAGGTCCGTCCGCCCCGCGAGGGCGGCCCGCGCGTGGGCGAGGATCTCCTCCGGCCCCGTCCGGGCCGAGCGTCGCCGCGGCGGCAGCGGGCGGCGCGCCGGCGCCGGAGGGCGCGGCCGCCGTGGTCGGCGAGGCGCCGCCGACCAGCAGCGCGGCCTCCAGGCCGGAGCCTAGCATCGCCTCGAACAGCGCGCGCTCGGCGATGTCCGTCACCTGGCCGCGGAGGTGGCCGATGACGCGGCTGATCCGAACGCCCTCGTTCGCGATCCGGTTCTCGCGCAGGCTGAGCTGCTTCGGGTCGCCGCCGGGATGCTGGATGATGTTGGCCCATTGCGCGGCGATCGCCTTGCCCTCGGCCTCGTCGAGCAGGTTGTACCCGAACTCCGCAAGCGGGCGGCCGTCGTTGGCCACCGGCCGAATCGCGACCACGGCGTAGTCCAGCCCCGGGTCGGCGTGGAAGAAGACCTCGGGCGCGAGGGTGAAGGTGCGGCTTGCGGCGAGGGTGCCATCCCTGCGCCGGGCATAGTCGAACTCCGCCATCGATGCCGCCGCTACCCGCGGGTCGCCCAGCACGTGATGGTTGGTCATCATCAGGCGCGGGGAGACCATGAAGCCCGTGCCGTAGCCCGCGGCCTTGCCGGCGGCGACGCCGACCCAGATGCGGGCCACGGTGCGGGCAGCGCGCAGCCCGTCCTCGAGGAAGGCCACGCCCATCAGGTCGTTGCTGCCGAGGATCCGCTCGAGCGCGAAGCCGTCGGGCAGGCCCTCCGCCGCCGGCGCGAAGCCCTCGGTCGGCAGGGGCAGGCCGCGGCGGCGCAGGAACTTCTGGACACGCTCGGGGCTGTCGACCTCGAGATCGCGTCCCGCCCTCATCAGTCGCAAATTCCGCTCGCGGACCGTCTCGCGTTCGCGGTAACGGCGGGTGGCCGATGCAATCTGGCTCGCGTCGAGGATCATCACGGCTCTCGTGCGTGCAATTGGCGGACCAGACAATCGCACGGAACGTTGCGCAATCGAAGGATTTCTTTACTGGGTCCGTAAAGGCAGGCCCCCAGCTTGCAATATGCCGACCTCAGCCTCTCGCCTTCAGGCAGATGCGTTTGTGTGCAAGCCACCTTGGACCATCTCGGTCAGCCGGCTCCTCCAGCTTGTCGAGCGCCCTGAGGGACAGTGCCGCTCTGCTGTCGGCTACCGTCTCGATCCGCACCGCCGCGTTCGCCGGCAGAGCCGCTGCGGTCCCGCGATACGACGCATCGAGCCGCTCGGCCATGCGCGAGACCTCCTCGGCGCCGGAGCCGGAGACGCCAAGGGTGCAGGAGATGGCAGGGCGGGCCGCCGCCCAGGCCGCGCCGTCGAGCAGGCCGGCGCTGGGATCAGCGTAGCGCAGGCTGGGGCGGGCGAAGAGGTTGCGGCGGCGAAGCGCCGCGTGCATCCGCTCCACGAGGCAGAGAGTCCAGGCCTTTGGGTCCACCTCGCCGTTGCGGATGACCCGGCCACGCCAGGCCGGCGGCCGGTCACGAAATCGACCGGCAGCTTGCGGAGCTTCGCGCTGGCCCCCTGCGCGCGGAGGTGTTTTACCGCCGCCAGCAGGGGTCTCGCGGCTGGGACCGCACCGAGGCGCGCGGCGCGCACGAGGTCGGGGTCACGCCATGGGACGGCGGCTGGCATCACGCTCGCCGGGACGGAGCAGGAACGCCGCGGCCCGCTACGACTTAGTTCGACCCCGAAGCGGACTCTCGCTGGGCAGCCTTCGGCGCTTCTTCGATTGGCTAATTCGCCTGGGCGTTCACCGCCAAGTCTATCGCTCCGCACCAGCCGGCATCGGCCGTGTTCTCAGGCCAGCGAAGCCAACGGCAAAGCGCTCTCCCCATGACCAGCTCCAGATCGTCGCCCCTGGGCGGCGGCGTTGATTCACTCCTCCTGGTGCATGAGGGCGCGGCCATGATGGAGTGACCGGCAGGTCCGGCAGGAGGCGCTTTTCTACGGCTTCGGCCTGGAGGAGCATGTACCTGCTGATCACCCTACTCCGAGCCATCGACCGCTTCGTCGAACTGAGCGAGATCCGCAGACAACTCCAGCCCTTCCACAGCGGGCTCCTATTCAGGCCGTCCCTGCGCATTCGCCGCGCGTCGGTGTCTTGAAGGCGGGCATGCAAAGACACCTCATTGCGCCCGGATGCCGGCTTCGCGAATGACGCGGGTCCATTTGGATGCTTCCTCGCGTAGCTGAGCCGCGCATTCCACAGGTGTGTTGCCGACTGGATCATAGCCTTGGGCCGACAGTTGACTCTGGGTCTCCGGCATCCGGAGCAAGTCGGAAATCTCACTTTGGAGCCGGGCTATGATCCAGTCCGGTGTTCCCGAAGGCGCCAGAACCGCCGTCCAGATATCGGCCGCGATATCCGGGTGTCCCAACTCGGCCATCGTCGCGATGTCCGGCACGGCCGACGCGCGCTTAGGGCTGGTGATTGCCAAGGCGCGCAGCCTGCCGTCTCGAACATATGGTACTGCGACTGGCACTGCGCTGAATGAGATCGGTGTGTGTCCCGCAAGTGTCGCGGTGACGGCGAGCCCGCCGCTCGCAAATGGCGCGTGCACGAGATCGAGACGCAGCGAGAGACGGAACAGCTCGCCAACCAGATGGGCGGGTGTGCCAACTCCGGGAGAGGCGTAGCTGTAGCGTCCCGGCTCCGCTCTGATCAGAGCGACAAGTTCCTCCACCGTGCGCGCCGGCAGCGAAGGGTGGACAGTGAGCGCAGTCGGAGCGGTCATCGCCATAGTGACCGCGGCGAAATCGCGTTCCGGATCGTAGAGAGACTGATCATACAGGCTCGGGTTGACGACGAGATTCGGCCCGGTGACGAGGAGAGTATATCCATCCGGCGCCGAGCGCGCCGCCCGGCCCATGCCGATGTTCCCTCCGGCACCGCCGATGTTTTCAACGATGAACGGCTTACCGAGCTGCTCAGTCAGGCGCTGCGTGATCAGTCTCGCCACGAGGTTCGTTGGTCCGCCCGGTGGGAATGGCACGATGACGCGCACAGGGCGGGTCGGATAGGCCTGGGCGCGTGCAGCGTATGACAATGCCTGCAACAGTGGGGCTGCGGCGGCTACGCGGAGCAGCCTGCGGCGACGGAGCGTCATCACACTACTCCCTCCATCCGGCCCAGTCGCGCGGAGCACCCTAGGCCGGCGGCAACGCTAGCACTTGGCGCGTTATTTGAGCCATTATGGCGAAGGCGTGAAACTCATATCGAACGGATATGGCAGTGGAGCTACGTCACCTTCGCTATTTCATAGCCGTGGCAGAGGAAGGTCATGTGACGCGCGCCGCCGAGCGCCTTGGGATGCAGCAGCCGCCGCTCAGCCAGCAGATCAAGGCGCTGGAGCGCGAGATCGGCGCGGACCTGTTCCGCCGGAGGCCGCGCGGCGTGGAACTCACCGAGGCCGGGCGTGCCTTCCTTGCCGATGCGCGCGCCATCATTGAACGCCTCGGACGCGCGAGTGAGACGGTGCGCCGTACCGCGCGCGGGGAGCAGGGGCGCCTTTCCGTCGGCTTGCCACCGACCGCGCCCTTTCATCCCTTCGTGCCCTATGTGATCCGCGCATTCCGGGATGCCTATCCGATGGTGTCCCTGACTCTCGAGGAATCGCTGCGGACGGAGCTGCTGGATGGGCTGCAACACGAGCGGATCGATGTTGCGTTCATTCGCGCATCGATGACGGCGCCGGAAGGCTTGACGGTGCATCCGCTGCTGGAGGAGCCGATGATTGTAGCGCTACCGGCCATGCATGCGAGAGCCCGGCGCCGCCGTGGAGAAGAGGATGGCCTCGAGATCAACGATCTCAACAGCGAGACCTTCATCATCTACGCGCGCCAGAACGGTCCGGCGTTCTACGAGGAAACTCTGGCCGCTTGCCTCCGCGCGGGGTTTACCCCTCGGATGGGACAGGAGGCGCCACGCATTTCCACAGCGCTAAGCCTGGTCGCGATCGGCCTCGGCATCGCGCTCGTGCCAGCCTCGATGCGACGGGTGACAATGGATGGTGTGGCTTACCAGACCCTCAGGGGTTCACGATTACCCAGGGCATTTCTGGGGCTCGCCACCCGACGAGGTGATCCATCGCCGGTCGTGCAAAACTTTGTCGCGCTGGTGCGCCGAACGGTGCGATCCTGGGATCGGACGACCTAATTGCGCCTTTCGCAATCATATGCCGGAAGCGGGTCCGAACCTTGTCGCGCAGCTCATCCAGCAACAGGGCGAGCGGGGTTAGTGACACGTCGCCGCCCAACTCGTCCAAAACGGAGCGCCTCGCGCATCACATCATCTTATCGACGAAAAAGGCTGGGGGCAGTCGTTCCGAACGCATCCCGAGACAGAGCATTAGGCCAATCCCAGCTCTTCAGACCAACATCGGCGCGGCCGCCATGAGAAATAGCGTATATCATGCCGAAGCTGGCCAAGCGGAGCGACATCATGGCGGCCGCCGCTGGACAGCCAGGTCGTCGTGGTCGAGGACGAGCGCGACTAGCGCCTCGAAGGACTACCGCGCGGCCTGAAACCAACGCGCTCACGACGTAGGTGCCGCCCAACCGGTCGAGCATAACGACCGAAACACCGCGTCGCGCACGCGGAACAATTGAGACGCGCCAGGGCGCCCCGCGCCATCGGCGTGAAACCACTCCCCGGCAGAACAGCATCACGCCCGCCGAATACGGCCGGCTGAACCCGAAGGAGAGAGAACCATGATCCGCTTCCACCACCTCGCAGCCGCCCTTGTCGCCGGCGCCACGCTGACGGCCGCGGGCGGTGCCGACGCCTCGTTCACCAGCAACGGTGTGAAGTCGAACGGTACGAGCATTAACGGTATCAAGACCAACGGCATGAGCATCAACGGCGTGAAGGAGAACGGCAACGCCGCGGGTGCCGTTGCGGCGCCCGAGCTGCGCGGCGTCACGCTGCCGTCCGGTGCTGTCGCGCTGATCCCACAGGGCAACGCGCCCGATCATGGCGCGGTGCGGTCCAGGTGCAGCTCGCCGTTCGCGCCCCAGCCCTTTACACCCTCCGGCACCTGCGGTCTGAATGCCTCGTAGAGCTTGAAGCCGACGCGGTTCATGCTCGTCCGGCGGCAGCGTCTTCGCCAGCTTCTCATCACCGTCCGCGCCTCCTCAAGGCGGTCGCCAAATCGCGCGCGATCTAGGTCCTCGCCAGCGCCTCCAAAGTAGGTCCGACCGCTTCTACCTTTGTCGAACTGCCCGGCGCGGGCGCGCAATCCCGTCTCACCCCACCTCAAAGATCGCCTCGATTGGGCGCTACATCGCAATCTCGGGCCTACCAGGCGTCACGGTTGGCGATCTGCACCCGGAAGATCGGCTTGCTCCGCTCGACCTCCTCCTGCTCGTAGTTTTCGTCCGTCTTCTCCGGGTCGTAACCGCGCCACAGCCAGCTGAGGGATTCCGGGAGGTCCATGGAGCCTTGCGCGCTGGAGTGCGTGGCGACGCCGTAGCGGAAATGAAAGTCGTAGCCGCGCGTCTTGAGCGCGTTTGCCATCTGGATGTTGTTCAGTGGCCAACTGCCTGCGACGTAGAGATCCTGCCTGCCATTGCTGTCCACCTCGATGTCGTTCAACCCGTCGGACATCCAGACGCGAATGTTGCGCTTGGGCTCGCGCCGCACGAGATTCGAAAGTATATAGCCACCGTCGACGTGCTCCTCAGGCAGCCATTGCAGCCCTGTGAAGCTGCCGATAGTCGAGTGTACTCGGCTGAAG
>NZ_JBNXUM010000043.1:0-47723 GCF_050563545.1 Falsiroseomonas sp. HW251 | reverse complement strand
CGCTGTTCAACGCCTTCCGGCAGGGCACGGCGATGTCGCTGATGGCGATCCTCGGCGCAATCGCCGGCAACCGCTTCTGCGTGATCGCACCCGCGGCCAAGGCCACCGGAATGCGGCCCGGCGAGCGCGACGGCCTCGGTCAGCTCGATATCGCCTTCCAGCTTGATGGCGCCGATAGTCCGCTCTTCCTGGCGCAGTTCTGACGCTTGGGCGGATGGGTGGCGCGCGCGAACGTCAACGCAAGCTGCGCTGCTTAGCCCGCGCGCGACTTGGAGGGGGCATCCTCCATTGGTTCGGAACGACGTGCTACGCTGTCCTGCGCGGCCTGGGTCATAAGGCGGCCAACATCGCGCAAGAAGGCCGAGCCCGCCCTGGTCTGCTGCACTTGCACACTGCGGCGGTCCGTTGGGTCCGGCTTGCGACGGGCAAAGTCGAGATCGCCAAGCCGATCCAGCGCCCGCGTAATCGCCGGCTTGGATACCCTGAGCTTTGCGGCCAAGCCGCGGACCGTGTGTGGGCCGTCAGTGAGGTACACGGTTAGGAAGACCGCCATCTGGCGAGCGGTCAGGTCTGGCCCGTCTCGCCGCACCAGCTCCACCACCGTTTCGCGCAGCAGCAGGAGCATGTCGCCCTGCTCGGTGTCCGGCGTCATCGTCCGTATTCCTTTGTGGGCAAGGTTGTCGCAAGCGTCGCCGATACATCGAAAGCTGCGCAATCACGGTGACGAAACAACACGACATTTGTCGGTGATGGCGGGCCGTGGCCCGACCGTAGGCGCGCGTGCGATCGCTCCCGCGGCCAAGGCCACCGGCATGCGACCTGGCGAGCGCGATGGCCTCGGCCAGCTCGACATCGCCTTTCAGCTCGACGGCGCCGACAGCGCGCTCTTTCTGGCGCAGTTCTGAGGGGCCGGTTGAGCGACATTGCAGGACGAGTTCAAGCGATGCGATCGGAGTGCGCGAGCAATCTGTGGCGTGTCGAACAGCTCGTTCAGGCAGTTAGGATCGATCGCGCGGCCAACGGAAGGTTGAGGTGCTGATCTCAGAGTCTCGTTGAATTACGCTGCCGCGGTGATTGGCCTGGGTCGTCCGCGCACTGCGACGAAGCAGAGCGCTGCCACGAAGCAAAGTAGGCCGGCCGTGAAGAAGGCTGGCAAATAGGTGCCGAGCACATCGCGCGACTCCCCGGCCACATAGGCCATCGCCCCGGCGCCGAGCTGATGCGCGGCGAAGATCCAGCCAAAGGCGATCGGCGCCTTTTCCCGCCCCAAGGCCTGGACGGCGAGCTTCACCGTAGGCGGCACAGTCGCGATGAAGTCGAGGCCGAACAGGACGGAGAACAGCGACAGCTCCATGATCGAGAAGTCGCTAAAGGGCAGCCAGACCAGCGACACGCCACGGAAACCGTAGTAGCCCATTAGGAGCCAGCGCGGATCGTAGCGGTCCGACAGCCAGCCCGACGCAATCGTGCCCGCCATGTTGAAAGCGCCGATCACCCCAAGCAACCCGGCCGCGGTCAGCGTCGCGATCCCGTAGTCGCCGCAAAGCGGCACGAAATGTGCCTGCATCAGGCCCGTGCTCGAGAGCCCGCACACGGCAAAGGTAAAGGCCAGAAGCCAGAACAGCGGCGTGCGCACGCCTTCGGCAAGGGCGCTAAGGCTAAGCGCGAAGGGATTGCCCGAGGAGAGCGCAGCCGGATGTGCCGGTGGACCGGTTTCGCCATAGGGAGCGAGGCCAATCTCCTGCGGGCGGTCACGTGCTAGCAGCCAGAACAGCGCCGCCAGGATGCCGACGCTGATGGCGGAAGGCAGAAGCGCGTAGCGCCAACCCCAGGCCTCAGCGATCCAGGCGACGGGCGGTAGGAATACCAGCTGCCCTGCCGCGCCTCCGCCACCAAGTAACCCGAGGACCAAGCCGCGCCGCGCGGTGAACCAGCGGGTGGCCACCGTTGCGGGCAGCACTACCGCGGTCATGCCAGGCGCGATGCCGCAGAGCACGCCGAGGCTGAGCCAGAGCTGCCAGCGCGTCGTGATGGTCATGGCCATCAACAGCCCGACGAGCAGCAGCGCGGCGGAGGCTGCGACGACGGCGCGCGGTCCATAGCGCACCAGTAGGGCGCCGGCGAAGGGCGCGATTAGGCCGAACAGTGCGAAGCGAACGCCGATGGGAGCGGAGATATCACCCACAGACCAGCCCAAATCCTCCGCCATGGGCACCAGCAGCACGCCCGGGATGCCGAGTGTCGCGGACGAGCAGAGGACGTAGAGGAAGGTCAGTGAGACCAGCACCCAACCGTAG
The DNA here is from genome assembly GCF_050563545.1 of Falsiroseomonas sp. HW251. Classification (NCBI taxonomy): domain Bacteria; kingdom Pseudomonadati; phylum Pseudomonadota; class Alphaproteobacteria; order Acetobacterales; family Roseomonadaceae; genus Falsiroseomonas; species Falsiroseomonas sp. HW251. The sequence goes on along the minus strand of NZ_JBNXUM010000043.1, from coordinate 45,426 downwards.
TGGATGCCGCGCCGCCTCAGCGCTTCAGCGAGCCGATCTCCAAGCATCAGATGCTCCGTTGCCTCGCACCGGGGACGGCCGGCTGCTCTCCTTCGGCCGAACCGAGTTGAGAATGATCCTGCCGCTTTAGCCATGGCAAGGGCGGCGACGGGAACAGGGGCGGAGCACGACGGCGCCGACAGCCGGCTTTTCCTGGGCAGTTCATAAAGGAGACCCTATGACCGTCGTCTTCTCGCGGCGTGATGCTGAGTGGTTCGCGCCACCTGGCGCTGCCGACCGCCGTTACCTCGTCGCGCCGCTGACCTATCGCGAGCGCCAAGCCTTTCGGGCCGACCTGGCGCGGGAGGGTGGGATCTACCCCTCGCAGGCGCAGATGCTCGACGCACTGCGGGCCGCGGTCCGAGAGGCCTCGCCCGGAAACGCGGACGAGCTGCTCGCGGTGATCGACGGGTCCGAGGCAACGCCGGACGATGCGGCAGTGCAGGTGCAGCTCGGGACCATCGAGGCGGCCTGCGCCACCGTGCCGATCTATGCGGGGCTGCTCGCCGCGCGTCAGCGCTACCTCGGCACGTTGCCCTGGGTCGCGGCTCGGCACGCACTGCGCGGCTGGGAGGGCACTGGCTTGCCACCCTTCCGCCGAGCACGGGGCCTGGTGCCCGACGACCTTCTCGAGGTGCTCCCGCAGGACGAGGTTGAGGCGGTGGGCTGGCGGGCCAGCACCCTCATGCAGCCCGGGCGGGATGCGGCGGGAAACTCCGGGGCGCCCTCGCCGTCGCCCGAGACCCCGGCGCCTTTGACGGCGGCCTGAAGCCCGACGACGGCGGCGACTGGTTAGTGGGTGGCGAGCCGTGGGCGGAGAACCCGAGGCTTGTCGTCCCCGAGGCCTGGCACGCCTTCGTGCGGCTCTGGGCGGCGTGCCGCGGCGGCCTGGGCGGCATCGCCCACTGGCCCGATCCCGGCGGTGTCAGCGACCAGGCAGCGTGGGTCGTGGACGCATTCGCGGTGCTTGGTGGCATCGATGCCCTTCTCGACGCAGAGCGGCGGCGATCGGGGGAGCGGTCAGGCGGGTAGACTACTGGCGTGAGGAGTCTTGCCGCGGTCCCTCCATCCCCGATGTGGCGCTGATCAGCACGGCCGCCCGCTCCGCCAGGACGTTCGGCTCAATCGGCTTGCGCAGCAGCGAGAAGGTGCCGTGGATGGCGCCGCCAATCGCGAGTTCGGCGGCATCGGTCGCGAAGCCCGTGAGCAGGATCGCACGCAGGCCGGGCCTCCGCCTCTGCGCCTCTCGGATTAGGGCTATCCCGTCCATTCCAGGCATCGAGAGGTCCGTGATGAGCAGGTCTACTGGCTCGCCGGAGTCCAGAAGCTCAATTGCTTCCGCGCCAGTTCCCACCGAATCAACGACGCAGCCCGCGGCCTCCAGCCCCTCGGTCGTGATCGCCCGGACCAGGGCTTCGTCGTCCACGAGCAGCACGCGGACGCGCCCACCGCCCTGTCGCGGCATTTGCATGGGGACCGGGCCGGGTCGGGAGAGGGCGTCGGCTGCGGCAGCCGGCAGCCAGAGACGGATGGTCGTACCCCGGCCAGGGGAACTTTCGATGGTGAGCGCGCCGCCGCTCTGCTCGGCAAAGCCGCGAGCCATCGCCAAGCCCAGCCCCGTTCCCTTTCCAGGCGGCTTCGTCGTGAAGAACGGCTCTGCCGCCCGGGCCAGCGTGGCCGCGTCCATGCCGGCCCCGGTGTCCGATACCGACAACCGCAAATAGCTGCCGGGTTTCAGCGCGGCCGGGTGACCCGGCCTTCGCATGCCACGCGGCACGTCCTCGACGATCCCGGCAAGAGTGATCACACCGGCGCCGCGCATCGCGTCGCGGGCATTGGCGGCGAGGTTCACGATGACGGTTTCGAGTTGCCCCTTGTCGGCCAGCAGCGGAAGCAAAGATGCCGGCGCCTGGACGCGCACCTCAATCCCGGTGCCGAGCGTGTGCGAGAGGATCTCGCGCATGTCCTCGAACAGCACGGCGACGTCCACGGCCTCAGCGCGCAGGTCGGCCCGCCGCGAGAAGGCCAGCAGGCGTCGCGTGACGGACGCGCCGCGCCGTGCCGCCTCGGCGATCATGCGGGCAAGGCGGCTGACCCGTTCAGGGTCGCTGTTCCGTGCCTCCATCAGCCGGGCCCCGCCTGCCACGGCATGGAGAACATTGTTGAAGTCGTGCGCCACCCCGCCGGCGAGCTGTCCCAATGCCTCCATACGTTGGGCCTGCGCCGCGCGAGCCTGAGCCTCCTCACGCGCGGCCACCTCCTCGCGTACCCGGGCCTCCAGCGCTTCGTTCAGACTCCTGAGCTCGGCCTCGCTCCTCGCCAGCTCCGCCTCGGCCCTCTTGCGCGGTGTAATGTCAATGGCGGTCCCGATCACCCGGATCGGACGATCCGAAGGGTCGAAGGCGGCGCGGCCCTTGGCCGCCACCCATCGTACGACGCCGTCCTCCTTGCCGACGGTGCGGTACTCGACATCGTAGACAGCCCGCTGTTGGGGATCGCAGGCTGCCGCGAATGCACTCGCCGTAGCCTCGCGGTCATCGGGATGCAGGCCCGCATAGAAGTCCTTCATCGAGACCGGGACGTCGGCCGAGATCCCGAACATCTCCTTCACGCGGGGCGGCCAGATCATCGTTTCGTTCAGCAGGTCGACGTCCCAAAAGCCCACCTCGGCCGCCTCGGTCGCCAGCCTCAGCCTCGCCTCGCTCTCGCGCAGGGCGCTCTCAGCCTCCAGGGCCCGGTTCGCCGCCTCAAGCTCCCGCGTGCGAGAGGCGACGAGATCCTGCAGCTCGATGGCCGTCCGCTCCCGCTCTTGGAGGTGGGCGCGTACCTCGTACTGGCGCCGGCGTGCCCGCACCGCTGCCAGGACGGCGCTCCTTAGGGTGAGGGCCTGAACGGGGCGCTCGAGGAGCGAGACGTTGCCCAGAGCCCCCAGCAGCAGCTCCCGTGCCGGCGCAGGGCGGTGATCGTGGTTCGTCAGCAGCACGAAGGGCATGTCCGACCAGGGCGGCTGGCGCGAGACCCAGGTCCCAAGCGCCTGCGCCGGCGCGCCGGCGAGCGCCTCCTCCGCCATGACGACGACATCGGCCCCTTGCTCGAGTGCATCCAGGAGGTCGCCGGTGTCGCGGCAGACCAGCGTATCGAGCCCGGCGCGGCCAAGCTGCTCGGCGATGGCCGGACCGTCACGTCCACGCGGAGCAACGACGAGGATCCGTGGCTTGGCGGGATTGGACGCTCTTGGCATGGCGCTACTCCGAGCCGTCGCCGTCCAGGCCCGGCAGGGCCGGTCCCGTGTAGCTTGGAGTGCCGGAAAAGACGCCTCGGAAGTCCCGAAGCGGCGGGCCGACTGCGATGCCCCCCTCGCTGAGGCGGAACTCGCGGATTGAGTGCTCGTGGTGGCCGCTGCGCTTCTTCACGATCGACAGCGCGCGTCGGACCTCGCCCTCGAACTCGAAGTAGCGCAGCAGCAGGACGGCGTCGCTGAGGTAGCTGAGGTCGATCGGGCTCTGGAGGGGTCCGACCATGCCATGCTGCGCGAGCACGAGGATGGTGAGCGCGCCCATCTGCCCGAGATAGGTCAGCAGCTCGTGCATCTGCAGGAGGAGGAAGCGCTCGTCCGGCATGGCGCTGAGGTAGCCGTTGAGGCTGTCGATCACCACGACCCGCGCCCGGTCCACTTCCACCGCGCGGCGAACGATGCTCGCGAACTCGCCTGGCGAGAGCTCGGCAGGATCGATCTGCTGAATGCGGAGAAGACCGGCCTCGACCGCGCCGTCCAGGGCCAGGCCCAGGGTCCTGGCCCTGGCCTCGATCGTTCCCCGCCCCTCGTCGAAGGCGAAGATCACGGCCCGCTCGCCCCGGTCCGCTGCGGCAATCGCGTAGGTCAGCGCCAGAGAGGACTTGCCCGCGCCCGCAGCGCCGAGGAGCAGGGCGTTGGTGCCGCGCTCCAGGCCGCCCCCGAGCATATCGTCCAATGCGGGATTGCCACTGCCGGCGAAGATGCTGCCCTCGGCCGCGCGATGGTGCTCCGCCGCCACAAGACGCGGGTAGATCTCGAGGCCGCCGGTCCGGATGGAGAAGTCGTGGAAGCCGCCGCGGAAGTCGATGCCGCGCATCTTGACCACCCGCAGGCGCCGGCGTTCGGCGCCGTAGTCGATCGCCGTCTGCTCCAGCCGGATCACGCCGTGGACGATGGAGTGGAGCTGCACGTCGTCAGCTTCCGAGCTGAGGTCGTCCAGCACCAGGACGGTGCAGTGGCGGTCGGCGAAGAAATGCTTGAGGGCGAGGATTTGCCGCCGGTAGCGGAGCGGGCTCTGCGCAAGGAGCCGCAGCTCCGACAGACTGTCGAACGCGATCCGGGTCGGGTTCAGCGCCGCGACCCGCTCGAAGATCATCCGGGTGGTTTCGCCGAGTTCCATCTCCGAGGGTGGGAAGACGCTCTGCTCGCGCTCCGGATCGAGGGCGGCTTCGGCAGGCACCAGCTCGAATAGGGAAACCCCGTCGAGTGACCAGCCGTGCCGGCGGGCCACGAGGCGGAGTTCGCGCTCGGTTTCCGACAGTGAGACGTAGAGGGTGGTTTCGCCCCCGCGCGCGCCCTCTAGGAGGAACTGCAGCGCGAGGGTCGTTTTGCCGGTGCCGGGCGTGCCCTCAAGGAGGTAGAGGCGGTTCGCGTCCAGCCCGCCACCGAGGATGTGGTCGAGGCCCGCGTTGCCCGTGGAGAGACGAGGTGGGTCGTCCAAGGCGGCTGCTCCGTCGATGGCCGAGCCAGCCGCGGACTGCTCATCGCTCGGCTGATTGATCATCCAGCTTTCTCCGACACTCTAGGCTGACGCGCCCTGACGAACCAATGGTCAGGTTCCGGTTCGGAATGCCTGACGGCGGAATGGGTTTCTCCGTTCGGTCCCTGCACGAGGTCCAGGAGTGAGCCCGATGGCGGGCTAAAGGCCCGATCGTCCTCGTCTCTGCGGCGGAAGAAACAAGAAATTCAATGGCATGATTTGTTCGTTCCGCGGTTACAGAGCCTGACGCGGGAGCGATTAGGTCGTCTGATCGTCGAGAGGCGCCTGCGGTCGAAGGGTTCAAATGTCTGGCTAGCGTCGAGCGGTAGCCGCTTCGCCCAACGAGCTTCTGCATGAATGAAACCGGCTGAAAGACGCCCTTCGCGCCCCTCTACGGCGTATCGACAGACATGCCCCTCATCACCGCCGCTGTTCGCGGCCACTTGCGCGCTGCGATGGATGCGGAGGTCCGCGATGCCGCACGCGCCCTGCGTCGCGGTGTCGAGCGCGCCGGCCGCGAGGTCCAGGCCGAGCTCCGCACCCAAGCGCGCGCCGCCGGCTTCAGTGACCGCGGCCGCGCCGTCGCCAATGCCTGGCGCCTGAGCCTCTACCCGCCGCCCGCTGCGGCCCCGCGCACGCTCCGGCCCGCGGCGCTGGTCTGGACCAACGCCCCCAAGCTCGTCGACGCCTTCGACCGCGGTGTCCCGATCGTTGCCCGCGGCGGCCATTACCTCGCCTTCCCGACGCCCTACAACGCCGCCGGCGGCCGGCGCGGCGCTTCGGCCCGCGGCGGCCTGCGCGTCACGCCGGCGCAGATGCAGGCCGCGCGTGGTGAGGCCTTCGTCATCCGCTCCCAATCCAATACGTCGGTCCGGCTTTGGTGCCTGCGCGTCCGCGCCGCCAGCGGCATCGCCCGCCGCAGTCGGCGGCTGCGGCTCTTCGTGGGGCCGAACGCCGAAATCCTGACCGGTCGCCGCCGCGGCCAGCAGCGCCGCGCCCGCGAGATCCTCGTCCAGGGGTTCGTCCCGATGTTCTTCCTCCTGAGGCAGGTGAGCCTGCGCAAGCGGCTCGACGTTGCCGCCGTGCGTCGCCGCGCCCCGGGCATCCTGGCGCGCGCGCTCGCCGCCGAGCTGGGCCGCCGGGCATGAGCGGGGCTGCCGCCCGCACCATCGCGATCCGCCTCACCGCCGACAACGCCGAGCCGACTCGCCGTGCACTGGAGCAGGTGGGCGAGAGCGGCGAGCGCGCGCTCCGCCGCATCGATGCCGCGTCTGCCAAGGCGCATCCCGCGCTGCAGGGCCTTGCCGCCGCGTCGGACGGCGCCGTGCGCGGCTTTGCGAACCTCGGCGTGAGCCTCGGCGGCGCGGAGCGGATCTTTGCTGGCGTTGCATCGGGCGCCGGCCTTGCTGCCACGGCCATCGCGGCCCTGGCGGCTGGCACGGTCGCGGCCGGCGTCGCCGTGGCCCGCGCCGGCGACGCGGCAACCGAAACCCTCGCCCGGCTACAGGCCGCCACCGGCTCCATCGCCGCGGCTGAGGCGGCCTACGGGGGCCTCTACCGCCTCTCCCAGCAGACCGGCGTGGCGGTCAGCGAAAGCGCTGGTGCTTTCGCCCGCTTTGCGCTCGCCGCGCGCGAGGTCGGCGCGACCAACGACCAGGTGCTGGCCCTCGTCCGCACTGTGCAGCAGGCCGGCATCGTCGCCGGCGCCAGCACCGCCGAGACCAGCTCGACCGTCATGCAGCTCGGCCAGGCGCTCGCGTCCGGCAAGCTGCAGGGTGACGAGCTCCGCTCCATCCTGGAGAACATGCCCACGCTGGCCGAGGCGCTCGCGCGGCAGCTCGGCGTTGGTGTTGGCGAGCTCCGCAAGATGGGTGAGGAGGGCCGGCTCACCGCCGACGTCGTGCTGCCGGCCTTGCTGCGCGCCGGCGAGCGGATCAACGCCGAGTTCGACAAGCTGCCGCCGACCATGGGCCGGGCCTTCTCGGCGCTCGGCGAGGCGATGACGCGCTTTGCCGCTGATCTCGACCGCGCCCTCGGCCTGTCGCAGGCGATCGCCCGGGCCGCGCAGGCTGCGGCCGCCGCGGTGGACCGCACCCGCGTGTCCGTCGGCCTCGGCACCCCTGAGGAGACCGCCCGCGCCGGCCGGGCCGCGGCCGAGCAGCGCCTGGCGAATGCCGACCGGCAATCCGCCGAGATCGAGCGCAGCATTGCCGCGCTCGAAGGCCAATCCGCGCCGGACCGTTCCCGAGGACGCGATCCTGGAGACGCTGCGTCGCCAGGCCGCGCCGCTCCGCGCCGACCGCGAGCGGGCCATCGCCGAGCTCGAACGCTTCAACCGCGAGGTCGAGGAGATCGAGCGCGAGGCGACCGTCCGTCGGCTTGGCGAGCAGGAGTCAGCTGAGCGCCAGCGCGCGGAGGGCCAGCGGCGGCGGGATAGCGCAAGTCTGGCTGACCTTCGCAAGGCGCTAGACCGCGAGCGCGGCATCCGCGACGAGCATGCTACGCGGGTGCGCGAGATCGACGCCTTGCTCAGCCGCGGCGCGGTCGAGGCCGCGGAGGCGCAGCGGCTGCGCGCGGCCGCCGATCGCGAGCGTGACGAGGCGCTCCAGCGCCTCGGCCACACCGCGCGCGAGACCGGCCGTCGGGTGCGCGAGATCGAGTATGAGAACGCCCCGGCCGGCCAGACGGTCTTTCCCGCCGTTGCCGTGCAGTCGGCGCTGGCCCGTGCCGCCGAGCAGCAGGAGCGGCGCGAGGCGGAGGCGCGCCGGACGCGCGAGCGGGCCATGGAGGAGGCGCGGCGGGAGGTCGAGAGCTTCGAGCAGACCTCACGCGATGCCTTTGCCCGCATCGGCGAGAACGCCTTCGATCGGATCGGCCAGGGGCTGGTCAGCGCCTTCACCTCGGGCGGGCAGGCCGCGCTCGACTTCGGGAGCCTCGCCAAATCGGTGCTGGCCAGCGCGGCCGCGGATTTTGCCAAGCTCGCGCTGGTCAACCCGCTGGCCAATGCCCTGCTCGGCACCAGCCGACCGACGCTGGCCGGCGCGTTCGGTGGCGGCGGTGACCTCGGCGGCTCGACGATCTTCTCGGGGCTGGGCGAGAGCATTGGCCTGACCGGCGAGGGCGGCTTGCTCTCCGGCCTCGGCGCGTCGCTGGGCCTGACGGGCTCCGGCGGCCTGCTTGGTAGTGCGCTCTGGACCACCTCGGCTGGTGCGGCCGCGACGGCAGCGCTACCGGCGGGGATGGCCGGGCCCGTACTGCCGGCCTTCGCCCTGGGCTCGATGGGCCTCGGCACCACGCTGGGCAGCCTGGCTGGTGGCGCCGCGCTTGGATTTGGCGCCGGCTCGCTGCTCGGCCGCTTCGTCGCGGGCAGCAGCCCCGTCCGCCAGCAGAACAGCACTCTTGGCGCCGGCGCGGGCGCGCTCGCTGGTGCGGCGATCGGCTCCATCATCCCGGGTGTAGGCACCGTGCTCGGCGGCCTGATCGGCGGTGCCGCGGGCGGCGGCCTCGGCGCCCTGCTCGGCTCCAAGGGCGGTGGCTCCTCCGCCGGCGAGGCCTGGATCACCGTCGGCGACGACGGGATGCTGCGGGTATCGCGGACCTCCAGCGACCGCTTCGACACCACGCAACTCGTCGCCAGCGCCCAGCAGCAGGTCGAGGCCATCAACGCGCAGCTCCGTGCCGGCGGCCTCTCCTTCGCGACCGGGGGCTCCGGCGTCGCCTTCCTCGGCGGCGGGCAGTCCCGCTACTCCAGCGACATCAACACCGCGCTGGCGAGCTCAGGCATCCTTGGCACCTTCCGCGCCAACACCGCCGACGCGCAGCGCACGCTCGATCGCGTCGGCCAGGGCGATCTCAACGCCCTGCTGCAGGCCCTCGCCCAGGACCGCCAGCAGCGCGCGTTTGAGGAGGCGCAGAGGGCCGCAGATCGCGCGCGCGATGAGGCGCAGAGAGCCGCCCAGACCGACGCTGCCCGCCTTGGCGCGGCGGGCGTGCTGGGGGGCTTGGCCGACTACGCCCGCGGGCTGCGGACCGTCGCCGACAACGCCGGCACGGTCGAATCCCGCTACGCCAGCGCCGAAAGCCAGTTCAGCCAGGACGCCGCTGCCGCCACGGCCGGCGATGCACAGGCGCTGGCCCGCCTGCAGGCCTCGTCCGAGACCTATCGCGGCCTCGCCCGCCAGCTCTACGGCACTGGCGGCGGCTACGCCAACGCTGAGGGGCGCATCGCCGCCGTGCTCGATCAGATCGGCAATCTCGGCGGGGACGCGCTCACGGCGTCCTTCCTGGCCGAGACCACCAAGACCCAGACCGATGCGCTGGTGGATGCGCTGCGGCGCGTGCAGGACGAGGTCGCCAAGCTGCGGGCCGAGATGCAGCAGCGCAGCGCCGGCGCGCTGCTGAGCTGAGCCATGCTGCCCGCGCTTGCTGTCCCCGCCCTGACGATCGTCGAGGCGCCGCCCGGCCTGCCGCCGGCCTACCGCCTGGCCGAGGACAGCGGGCCGGTTGTGCTGATCGCCGAACTCGACGCCTATCGCCCGGGCTCGACCGCCACGATCCTCGGCGAGGCCGCGCTGGTGCTGCCGGCCCTCGCTCTGACCACCACCCCGATCACGCTGGATGACTACGCGACGATCCGGGCCAGCGACGCCGGCTACGTCACGCGGGGCAGCGATCCCGCCGGTGTCCAGGCCTATCCGCCAATCCTCTCCTCCGGCCTCGAGATCGACCGGCAGATGGACCTCACGCCCAACGGGGCCGGCGCCGCCGCGGGCTGGGGCAGCATCCGGCTGGCCGATGACGGCAGTCTCGCGGCCCTCGTCTCGGCCCGGAACATCGACGGCCGCCCGATCCGCCTCCGGCTTGGCCGCAAGCAGCTGCTCCCGCACGGCTATTGGCGCGATCCCGCCTGGACCGAGACCGCCGAGCTGGTGGTCGGGCTCGGCGCGGCCTGGCGGCTCACCGAGCGGGAGATGACGGTCGCCTTTCGCGATCCCGGCTACTGGCTCGACGATCCCGTCGACGGCAGCGCGTATGCCGGCACCGGCGGCCTCGAAGGCAGCGCGGCGCTGGCCGGCAAGCGCAAGCCCAAGCTGCGCGGTGGGACAGCCGGCAATCCCGCGCGGGAGGTCCCGGCGGTGCTGGTGAACGAGACGGGCGGCATCTACCAGGTCAGCGACGCCACCGGCGGCATCGTCACCCTGTACGAGCGCGGGCTGTCGGGCGGCATCACCCTCAATGCCAACGTCGCCGACATCACCGCGAGCGCGCCGCCAGCCGGGACCTACAACGTGGAGAGCAGCGCGCGCGGGCTGTTCGTGCGGCTCGGCACCTTCCCGCCGGCGGGCCTCATCACCGTCGATGCCTGGGGGGCTTCCCCCGACGGGCAGGCACCCAGCACCGCCGCCTCGCTCGCACTGCAGTGGCTGCGCCAGGATCTCGGTGTACCGGAGACCCTGATCGACGCCGGCAGCTTCACCGGCATCGCCGCGGCCTGCCCCTGGGTCGCCGGCGACTGGCTGTTCGATCAGCCCGTCACGGGGCGGGAACTGGTTGGGCGGCTGCTGCGCAGTTCCGCCGCGCGGCTGGTGCCACGCCGCACCGGACGGCTTGCCGCGGTGGCCCTGACGGCGCTGCCCGCGGGCACCGTGCCCGTCGCGACCTACACCACGGCGCAGATCGTGGCCTGCGCGCCGCGCGATGCCGGACCGCCGCTGGCGCCGCCGCCCTATCGCGTGCGGGTCGGCGTGCAGCGCTATCACCAGACCCAGAGCTCGGACCTCGCGCCGACGCTCTCGGGCACCCGGCGGCAGAACCTGGCCGAGGCCTATCGCGTGCGGAGCGCCGCCGGAAGCGGGATCCTGACGGCCTGGCGCCGCCCCTCCGACCCCGCGATCGTCGAGACCAGCCTCACCAGCACGGCCGACGGCGACAGCCTCGCCGCAGCGCTGCGCGACCTCTGGTCCATCGCCGCAGGACGGCGGCTCTGGGACGTGACGCTGCCGCTGCCCTACGCGCTGCGCCACGACATCGGCGAGCCGATCGTCATCGCCTACCCAGGCCCGCTCGCCGCTGGCGCACTGGGGCGCATCGTCGGCGAGCAGATCCGGACCGCCGACGGCCTCGCCACCCTGCAGGTGCTGGTATGACGGCTTTCGGCTTTCCCACGGAGAACTGGGCCCGGCTCGGCACGGTCACCGCCTCGGCCGAGGTCGCCGGCCTCGGCGCCGGCCAGGTCCAGACCGACCAGGGCAGCAGCGCCAGTGCCTGGCAGACGCCCGCCGGCGTGACCTCGGCCGCGCTGACCATCGATGCCGGCGCGTCGCAGTCCTGGCGCGCCTTCACCCTGCACCGCACCAATCTGACCGCGGGCCGCGACGGTGCGCTGGCGCGTGTCGAACGATCCGGCCTTTGGCACCTCGGTCTACGACAGCGGCGTGATCTCGGCCGGCATCGCGGCGGGCTATGGCCAATCCATCCTGCTCCTCACCACCGCGCAGGCCGGCCGCTATGCCCGGGTGGATATCGCCGACCCCACCAACCCCGAAGCACTGCTGCGCATCCCGCTGGTCTTTGCCGGGCCGGTCCGCACGCCCACGCGGCGGTTTGGCGTAACCGGCACCGCCTTTCAGCGCCAGGCCAACGCACCGGCTGTCGTGACCCGGGGCGGGCAGGAATACCCGGACTTCCGCTACGCCCAGCGCGGCTGGACCGTGCTGCTGCCCCTGCTGACCGCGGCAGAGCAATGGACGCTCGTCCAGGAGCTGCAGCGCGTCAGCGAGGCCGGGGCGAACCTGCTGTTCCTACCCTACCTCGCCAGCACCACGGCCTCACAGGAGGCGGTCTTTGGCCGGGTGATCAACCCATCCCCCGTGACCTTCCCGAACGGCGCCCAGCGCGTCCGCAGCTGGTCCGCCACCATCACCGAGAGGCTCTGACCGATGCTCGCGAACTTCGTCCAGGAGACCGCGAACAACCCCGGCACCGCGACCACCATCAACCTCGCCGGGCCAGCGACGGGCCGCAGGGGCTTCGTGGCGGTGTTCGGCTCCGGTGCGACCGTCGACTACGTCATCGATGACGGCACCCTGTACGAGTATGGCATCGGCGTCGCCACCGCGGGCAGCCCCAACACGCTGCAGCGGACCACGGTGGTCGAGAACAGCGCCGGCACCACCGCCCGGCTGAATTTTAGCGGCGCCGTGCGGGTCTATGGCGCGCTCTCCATGACCCGCGTGGCCCACGTGATGGTCGAAGCCCCGCGCGTTGTCGCTGGCGTCGCCCAGGCCGACTTCCTGCTGCCGGGCACCTTCCGCGCCTTCAAGCTGCGGCTGATCAACGTCACGTCTGATGCGCCGCGCAACATGCACATCCGCTTTTCGACGGATGGCGGATCAAGCTTCGTGACAGGCGCGTCCTACTCCTACGCCGGCGGCATCTGGAATGCCGCCACGTCGACCTTCGGCGGCGACCCCGGCGCAAACCTCGGCCTCGGCAAGGTCAGCAACAACGTCTCCGGGGGTGGCGCGGCGGCGCTGAATGCGGAGATCGACATCGACCCCGGGACGGCGTCACGCGCCGCGAATTACCGATCGAGCTTCGTCTGCGTGGACGCGACGACGCTCTACAACGGCGGCTATGGCGGCTGGTGTACGGCGGGCGCGGCGACCAACGCGCTGCGGGTCTTCACCGGCAGCGCCGGCGCGCCGGCCGGTACCTTCACCGGCTCCCTCGAACTTATGGGCCTGCGATGAGCGACCGTCCCCTCAAGAGCACCATCACCGGCGAACTTGTCCCGCTGTCGGACGACGAGTTCGCGGCTTGGACGGCCGACCCGCCTCCGCTACCGGTGCCGGCCAGCGTCCGCCTGCTGCCCTTCCTGCGCGAGGCGGCCCAGCGAGGGCTGATCACCGCGGAGGACGCGCTGGCTGCCGCACGCACCGGCACCGTGCCGGCGGGCTTCGAGCCCTTCCTGGCCAAGCTGCCCGCCGACCAGGCCTTCGAAGCGCGCTTGGCCTGGGCCGCCATGGTGGACGTCGAGCGTGCGAACCCGCTGCTGGCCGTCGTCGCGGCGCAGAGCGGCATCGCGGACGCCACGCTCGACGAGCTGTTCCGCGCTGCGGGCGCGCCGCAGGGGGAGTAGCCCGACGATGAAACGCACGCTCGAAGCTGTCGCGGGAAGCACCGCGCTGGCCGCCCTCTCGCGCGTTGGCGTGCCGCTGCTGCTCGCCATGGTCATTTGGGCCGGCGGCGCGCTGATCGCGCTCGATCGCCGTGCCGCCGTGCTGGAGCAGGGGCGCGAGGGTGCGGCTGCAGATGTCACCCGACGGTTGAATGCGCTCGAGTCTGCCGACCAGCGCGACCGCGAGACCATGTCGCAAATGCGGGCGGACCTCGCCGCCCTGTTGGCGCAGCAGGCTGCGACGCTCCGCGCGCTCGATCGGGTGGAGCGGGCCCTGGAACGGCGCGAGCGCCTCTGAGCTTCATTGGCGCCCCTCTCTGACGACGCGTCTACACTCTCCGGCAGCTTCAGTCGAAGCGCGACGCAAACGACACGTTCATCTCGCACCGCGCCACGCTGGGGCTTAAGCTCGCCCCGATGCCCGTGCGCGTCCTCCGCCCGGGGATCAGGGGAGTTCCAGCATGGCCATGTACCACCAGGGCAGTCGGGAGCTGCAGGATGCCTTCGGAACGCGCGCGCTTGCCGACCGCATGGAACAACGGATTCGACGCGATGCCTTCACCGAGGAAGATGCGAGGTTCATTGCCTCACTTGCGTTCTTCTTCCTCGCCACGGCGGATGCTAACGGGTGGCCGGACTGCTCTTACAAGGGCGGCGATCCCGGGCTGGCGCGCGTCGTGGCACCCGACCTGCTGGTCTTCCCGGACTACGACGGCAACGGCATGTTCAAGAGCCTCGGGAACATCCGCGCCAATCCGCGTGTCGGGCTGCTCTTCATCAGCATGGACGAGAAGCCGAAGCGCCTAAGGGTGAATGGGACGGCTCAGGTCGTGCTGGACAATCCATTGCTAGCGTCATTCGAGGGTGGCCAGGCGCTAATACACGTGACGCCGGAAGACATCTTCCCTAACTGCCCGCGCAACATCCCGCGAATGCAGTTGGTGGAGCCCTCGCCCTTCGTGCCGCGCTGCAACACGGAAAGAGTGGAGCCGGCCTGGAAATCCTACGAGATGTTTGCGGACGTGGTCCCTCCGCGGAAGGCGTGAGAATTGATCGTCCCGAGTTCTACGCTCGGGCCGGCGTAGCGCACGCCTGCCGTCTTAGCTTCCTGCCGGCGGCTAGACTTTGGCGCGGGTCGCTCAATTGTCCGACCTGACCTTTTCGGCACCTTGGGGGTCGAAGTGGTCTGGCGCCGAAGAGGCATCGGACTGGCCATTTTCGGGGCCCTTTGCTGCACGCTTCTCCAGTTTTGCCGCGGCCTTGGCCTGCTTGGCGCGCTCGCGGTCCTTACGCTCCATGTTGTAGTTCGGCTTTCTCATCACTGGTCCTTGTCGACACTCCGCGCGCCCTGTCGTGAGTTACGCCGACCCGTCAAGATGCGGCACTCGCAGCGGTCCCTGCGCCACTACTCGGCGGAGATCGTCGAGACCTCCGGCCCTTTCCGCCCCTGCACAACCTGCATCCGAACACTCTGTCCGTCACTCAGTGTCCGCACGCCGCTGCGCTCGAGAGCCGTCGCGTGTACGAAGACATCCTTACCGCCGTCGGCCGGCGCCACAAAACCGAAGCCCTTTGCCGCATCATACCACTTCACGAAGCCCTGCACCTCATCGCCCTCACCGTGGGCGGGCGACGCCGGATGCGCGGGCCCTGCGGACGGGGAGCCGCCACCAGCGATTTCGAGCACCTCGGTAACTTGCAGCCCCTTCTGGCCTGGTCCCGTGCGGACCCGCAGGGTCGCACCTGGCTCAACCAGCTTGGCCCCGGCTCGCTCCAGGACGCTCGCGTGCAGGAAAGCGTCGCCACCGCCTTCTGCGACCTCGACGAAGCCAAAGCCCTTCTCGGCATTGAACCATTTGACGGTCACCTGGCTCTCCTGACCGAAGCCGGAACCGGAATACCGGGTCTCAGAGCGACCAAGGTCGGGCGGAGGCGACCACTCACTGCCGCCACCGAACGCCTCGTCCTCGGACCTGCCCCAACCTCGGGATTTGCGGACCCGTCCACCATCTCGACTCAACCAACAATTCTCCTTCCTTGCTGCACGACTGCAGGCATGAACGAAAGATAGATGCTGGGCTCGCTCCCGGGAAGATCAGGCAGGACGACAGGGGCGCGCGTTGGCCTCGGGGCAGTCTCATGCGGTTCGCAGACAGACGCGCACTCAGTGCTTGCGGGTACTGGCTGCCGCCATAAGCGGCCAAGCGGCCAGAAGCCCCCGTAAACGCCGCTATGCGCCCCGCCACGGTGACACCATTCCGGCACGTGTGATCGCTCAACGGACAAATCTGTTGACGGCAGGGGCGAAGAACCGTGCATCATATTCGCGCAAAGGGGGGCTTCTGTGCACGTGGTCCGCTGGCTTATTACGGCTGTGTCATGTGCCACCTTCACTTGGTGCTTTATCTTGATTGCGGTTACGCAGCCCGACGTGTTGCCGACGCTGATCACCCTTATGGCCGGCTGCTTCCTACTTGAATTCCTGTTGCTGCTCCGCTCCCAGCGGAAGGCCAAGGCTGCTGACCGTGATAGCGGATCGCGACCTGCCGTTCCCGCGGCCTCCCGACCTTGCGTGCAAGAGGAACGGGAAGCGAAGCGCGCGTGAAAAACTGCAAGAACGTCACGAGAACCGCGGCCGAAGTGGGCAGGGCGGATCGGTCGAGCTGACGTTGGAGCGACGAGAGCCGCCCTGACATCCGCGACGGCGGGACGACCTGCCGGCAGCTCCCGTCATCCCGGCCCAGCGCGCAAAAGCCTGCAAGGCGCAGCGGGCCTCGCGTCAGCTGTCGACAATGTCAGCCGGGAGCGCCTCGACCGCCTCAACCAGGGCGGCGAGATCGGGGCGCGGTCCTGGTGAAAGCCCCGGATCGGCAGCGGTGCGACGCAGAGTCGCCAACAGCGCTGCGCGCCCTGATGGCGAGAGCGCGCCGAGGAAGGTGTGCAGGGCTGCCCCGGCGCCGGTCTCGCGGAGGCCCGGTTCCACTTCGGTCAGCGTCGGGGCGAACGCTAGGCTATTCGCGTCCGAACGGTGCCGCCGGCACTTTGCACTGCTGGAGTGCATGGCCGTTTAGCGTAGCGGCGCCCCTGCCCTTGGTAACCGAGGCGGGTCTTCCCGGTCGCGCTGCATATCGCGCAGCCTGCGGGCGCTGTAGCGCACTGCCGACCCTACAGGCACGACGACTGCAAGCATCGCGGCGGCGATCAGCAAGGGCCGTTCGGCTGCTGTCGCGGTGAATAGGGATGCAACTGACCAACACAGGGTGGCGCTTGCCGCGAAGGCGATGATGGGTCGCAAAGGGTCCCCCTCCCGTTGCATGAACGATTGAGCATCAATCAGAAGTTGAGATTATGACGTTGTCAAGTTGTATTCATCAGCGATTATCATCTTTCTGGACGATGCTGCGAGTGACGCTCCGCCGCCGACCGTTCCGAGCTGCCGCACCGGCTGCCCCGACTGATCCCGCCCTGACGCCGGGGGAAGCTGCTACCCAACCCTGTCCAAGACAACTCGCAGTTGTCTTGCGCGGCATCACGTGCTCCATGCTTCCGTCGGCTGAACGGCAGAGACATGTACTTGAACCGGGTTCGGGAGCGGCAGCCCGGCGGGCTGCGGGCGCAGACGCTTGTGGTTCTTCTTGTGATGGCCTGCATGCTCCCTCTTCTGGCACTCACAGGCTTCTTGGCGCGCGCCTACTACGTTGCCGAAACCGAGCGCTTCGAAAGAGGCGTGCGTGACGCGGCGATCAATGCGGCGCTGGCCTTCGAACGAGAGCTAAGCGGCACAGTCGCAGCGCTTCAGGCCCTTGCTACCTCTCCTGCGCTCACGTCGGGCGATCTGGAAACCTTCTATAAGCAGGCGGTGGAAACGCGCCCATTGCTCGGCGGCAACGTCGTGCTTCGGACACCGGACGGACGCCAAGGCCACTGACCGCCCGTTCGTCACGGGGCACTACATCGGGCTCGCCGATGCCGCCCATAGCTACGCGGTGGTAGTGCCGGTGCACCGCGACGGCGTGGTTGTCTACCTTCTTCATGCCAGCCTGCCGGCGACGCGGCTGCGCGATATCCTGCGCGCGGCGAGGTTGCCCGACGTCGGGTCAATTGGTGTGATAGACCGTGACGGGATCGTGCTGGCGCGGCGCGACGGCCACGAGGAGGCGGTCAGCCGCAGGGCGAACTCCGCGGAACGGATAGCCGCGATGACGGCAGATGAGGAGACGGCGCGTCGCGTCGGGCGCGACGGATGGGAAAGCTTCACCGTGTTCCGGCGCCTGCCGACAAGCGGATGGGTGATCGGAGCGGCCGTTCCTGTCGACGTCGTGCTCGCTCCGCTTAGGGCGAACCTCTGGGCGAGTGCTCTTGTGGGCGCTCTTCTCGTCGTTCTCGCCTGTGGAAATGCGGCATTCCTGGGACGATTGGTCGCGCAGGACATCGGCGGCTTGGCGCTGCTCGGCAGGGCATTCGCTGACCGCGCGCCGCTGGCTGCGCCGCGAGGAAGCATTCGCGAGGTGAACGAGGTTGGCGCGATCCTGGCCGATGCGGCCGAGGAGCGGCGTGCATCGGATGACCGTCAGACTCTCCTCGCGCGAGAGGTCGACCATCGCGCCAAGAACGCGCTCGCTGTCGTGCAGAGCTTCACGAGCCTCACCTCGGCGGACGATCCGACAGCCTTCAAGCGCGCGGTGACGGGGCGCATCTCCGCACTCGCGCGCGTGCAGACGCTCCTGGCCGAGGACCGCTGGGCGGGTGCCGACTTTCGGAGCCTGGTGGAGGGCGAGACCAGCCCGTTCATGAGCGAGGGGCAGCGTGTGACGCTGAGCGGCCCAGACCTCAAGCTGCCGCCGAGGCTGGCTCAGCCCGTGGCCATGGTGCTTCATGAACTGGCGACGAACGCCGTCAAGCACGGTGCGCTTTCTCGCGAGACGGGGCGGCTCGCGATAAGCTGGCAGGTAGTCGGGACCGGCAATACGCTTCGGATGCGGTGGGCGGAGAGCGACGGTCCACCGGTGAGCAAGCCGCCGGCGCGGCGCGGCTTCGGCTCGCGTGTCATCGAGAGCACGATGAAGATGCAGCTGAAGGGGGCGGCACGGCTGACCTGGCTTGAGGCGGGCCTAGTGTGCGAGATGGAAATTCCTATGAGCGGTGACGGAATGCACCACGGCGGAGAGTAGCTGTCTCGTGCGTTGGCGTGCCACTGCAGTGCGCCACCGGGATCGGGGTGAGGTGCACTGATCGCTCTCAATCGGCGCTTCGGCGCAGAGCTTGCGCTTGCAGCACTCCCGCATTGAAGTACCGCGCTCAGAATCGGGGTCCAGCACGGCTGCTGCGCGCTCATAGGCAGACGCTCTTGCCAGAACCTCGGCGCGGTCGGATCGATCGCTGATTCGAGCCAAAGCGACATTCGGCCGCAAGTGCTCGCAAGCGCGTGGCTTCGATCTGGCGGAATGGCATAGCACGGTCCGAAAATCGCTTAGAACGAGCCGTCGCTGCTGCCCGCGACTACTGGCATGATTGCGACGAACCGCGTGCGCGACGACGCTTCTTTACGGTCGACCTCCAGCCCACCACCCCGCAACAGCCCGGTGAGAAGCCGCATGCCGAGCCCACGGCTCGCACGCGGATCGAAATCGGCGGATGGCCCGGCTCCCTCATCCTCCACGATGAGCTTGGTTTCGTTGTCGCTGAGAACAAGCCGTACGATCACCTCACCGGCACCATATTTCAGCGCATTGGTGACCAACTCCGTCGCGACCAGGCCGATCGTCGTGGCGCGGTCTGCGTCGCAGGTGGCGCCGTCCGCATCCGGGGCGACCTCGAGACTGATAGACCTGCCCGCTTCTGTCGCGCCTGCTGAAGCCGTTAGATCCTCGACAAGGCCACTCAGGTAAAGCCGCAAGTCGACGCGTCCCACCTCGGGGCCCGCGTACAAGCGCTCGTGGACCGCCGCGATGGAGAGAATTCGCCTCGCTGCCTCCTCGAGTGGCTCCTTAGCGGCCTCGGCACCGGCGGCCTTCGCTTGCAGCAGCAGGACTGTCTGCGCGATCTGCAGGCTGTTCTTAACGCGGTGATGGATCTCGCGCATCAGCAGGTCTCGGGCGAGCCGGTCGCGCTCGCGGTCTGCCGCGAGACCCAGGGTGTTTGCGAGAGCCTGCAGAAAGGCAATGTCATCAGGCGAGAAGGTCTCTGCCTCGTCCCGGCTGTCAGCCTCGAGCACGCCGAAGGGCGGACCATCGCTCTCGCCCTGGACGATCACGTTCACGGCCCGGCGAACCCCGTGTTCCGCTATGATCTGCGGCGTCCTAAACCGCGCCTCTCCAGCGAGGTGGTTCGAGATGACCGGCTCTCCGGTCTTGAGCGCGAACCCCGCCGGCGATGCTGTGTCGGCGCCGAGCTTTACGACGCTGACGGTGCCATCGCGCCAGCCAACTCCGGCGCGGATCAGCAGCGCGTCTTCGCGCGGAATGTACTCGAGGACTTTGGCGAGCTCGACGCCGAGCCCTTCCGAGGCTACACGCGCCGCCTCCTGGAGCAGGTCATCGAAGTCGGCATTGCGCAGCGCCTCCGCGCCAAAGGCGGCAACGAGGCGCTGCTGGCGCAGCCGAGCCCGGAGCGTCTGGGCGTCAACGAAGAGATCGGATCGCGTGTCCAAGCGAAATCAGTCCTGCTTCTTGTTTCGCGCTGGTGACAAGGCGGTGCCGTCGACGTCAGACCAAGCGACATGGTTATGACGAACTGAAAACGGTTCATCGCGAGCGCGAACAATTGAGAGCACGACGGACGGCTCTACACAAGTTAGGTCCACGCAACGCATGCACGTAATCGGGACAGCAAGATACGTCGGTGAGCCCCTAAAGCGCAGTTCGTCGCTGATAATCAGCGCCGGAGCAGAGCCCCTGCGACATGGTATCCGAGCGCATCAGGCGTCATGCGCCGGTGTCGCGGCTGCGCAAAGCGGATCACCGCGCTGTGCAGGTCGAATCCGTCCTCAATCGGGAAGGGAGATCCCGCGTCTCGGAGCCCGACAGATGCTGATGCAGCCCTAGCGACCGGCGCGTCGCAAGTCGCTATGCGCTCCCGAAACTCAGCGAAGTGGCGCGATCGAGGCGAGTGGTCGTGGTTTGTCAGCACTGACGGCGGCTCGGCGCAGCTTTTCTGCTCGCAGGTGCACACGAGCACGCGCGAGGCTCCGCCGCAGCGCGTTAACTGGCTTTCTCTTTGCCGCGGTACCCCACAGCCCGTCCCGATCGAGCGCCTCAACCAGAGCTGCCAGTCGCTCCAGATGCTTCTCCCGATGACGGATCTCGCGGTCCGCTTCGGCACGATGAACCGAGTGCACGCGGCGCCGCGGCTGAAGTTTCCACGCATCTCTTCGAATCGCCTGGTCGCGCTGATTTCCACATCAGCAGTGTCAAGAAAAGCGCTCTCGGTGGTGATCGCCGTGCCAGCCTGACGCTGGCGACAGATTGAATGCTGTCAGGCGAGAGACAGGCGGGACCGCGACTCGTGTGTGTGCAGGCTTCTCGGTTCCGTCTGCATCAACACGCTTTGACGCGCGAACAACACCGACGTGAAGGACGCGGCGATCATCTCGGCCGTGCAGGCCGTCGAGCATTACGAGCCGGCAGGACTGCGCCGCAATCCTGCAGCAGACCCTCGACGAGGAACATGCCGCTGACAGGAAGCTCACGCAGATCGCCGAAGCCCGCGTGAACCGAAAAGCAGCTTGCTTGGAAGGGACGGCACTGCGGAGCTGGAGTGCCGTCCCGAAAGAAGTTTGCGCGGTAGGCGGCGGCGCGCGGCAGGCCACCGCGCGCCGTCTATCCTCCGGTGTTACTGTTCGGCCGGAACGGCACGAGGCGACGAGCCTGCCTGCTTTCGGCCAGGCTGCTGAATATCGACCTCGTCGCGGCGCACTACGCCCCGCACCGTCTCGACGTGCTGCGTCCGCTCCGTCCGGATCACGACCTGTTCGCGCAGGCGAGCACGCTTCTCGACCACCGGAACCTCCGCAGTCTCGACGACCTCGACCGTGACCTCGGTCAGGATCTCCCCATTAGGCTTGGTACCAGTGGGCCTGCGGCGCTCCACCACGACCTGCTCACTTTGCAAAGTTACCTGACGCTCGACCGGGGTCTCGACGACATAACGGTGAATGCGAGCGGTGCCGCGGTTCTCAGTGCGCTTGCTGACTTCGAGCACCTCCTCGCCGAGCGGGATCACCTCCTGGCCGGCCGCCAAACCCCGCGGGGACGGGGCTTGGAGGCCCTGCATCATCCCCAACCAGGGGGCAAAGAAGAGGTTTGTGAGTGAAGACGCAGTGCGCAGGCCCGCCGTCTCCGAGGCACTGGCGACGAGTCGGGTGGCCTGGCGCCCCACATCAACGGCAGTCTTCATCGGCTGCATTGTTGCATCGGCAACCCGTCGAGCCGCTTCGTCGATGCGGCTCGCGGAGGCTTCAGCCTCTTGCGTGGCAGCCTCGGCCTGCCGGGCTTGCTCCTCCGCCCGCTCACGCTCTTGCCTCGCCTGGGCACGGCGTTCCTCCGCCTCCTCCTGCCTCGCCTGTTCGGCTTCGGCGCGACCGGCTTCGATCTTCTCGGTTACACCTTGCACCTGCTCTTCGCTCAGCGCCCGCTGCACGGCCGGGAGGATCTCGGTCTTTTCGTCGCGAGCATGCTGTCGGAAGAGCTTCTGCAACTCCTTCAATTGCGGCAGGAACGCCTCGTCGTTCTTCGGCACGCTGTCTAGCTCGCCGAGCTTCGCCCGTAGCTCGCGATTCTCTCGGGTAGCGTCGCCGACGAGTTCCTTCGTCTCTGCGTTGCGACGCAGGACGGGAAAGAGATGCTGCTCCTCCAGACTGGTATGAAGCTCGAGCTCTGCCTTGAGTTCAGCGAAGAGCCTCTCGCGGGTTTTCACGGCACCGTCCGAGGTTTCGGACAGCTTGGTGAATAGCTCGTTGGCCTTGGCCGGGCCTGCCTGCATCAGGGTACGTAAATTCATGGCCTGATCCTTCCTCTACCCCCGGTTGCACAACGGGTATGTCTTGCAAGTATCGCGGGCTTGCATCCCTCGTGGCGCTCGCGTCACGCGACACGGCGCACAAAGGCAGCGCACCGGGTTGCAGGGGAGTTTCGCGCCACGGTAAAACGATGCCCGGTAGATGCGGCGGAGGATCGGACCGCCGAGTCAGCGGTCACCCCCGCAGGCAGTCCGAAATTCGGACCAGCCTCGGCCAGTCGGCCTACGCCGAGTGCGAAGGTCAGGCGTTAGATTTTGCGGGGTGGGCCCGAACGTCGCGCCTGACGGAAGCGGCGCATGTCCTTTGCGTGCAAACCATGCAGATGATCCGCACCACGCGCGGCCTCTCTGGTGTGCCGGTGGACCGGGACACCGAATAGGCTGTCCGTTGAGCTTGCAAGCAGCCAAGGTGTCCGAAGAAGCCCCGCTGACCAATCGGAAGCGGGTCAGCGGGGTAGTTGATCGAATAGCCTCGTAGCACGCGAAGGCAAAACCAAAGTAGCCCTCGCTGCGCGCAGGAGATTAGCTGGCACGCTCGGACAAAACGTGTCTGCCGCGCGAGGTTTCAGCTTAATCCGCAGTCGTCAGGAGCTGGCGAATGCTCGCCCGAGTGCCCCATACCCGCAAAAAAACCCCGCTGACCGGGAGGGGCTGGTCAGCGGGGCAGTTGTTCGTAACGCTGCATCCACAACACGGCGGAGCGTACCAAGAGGTGAACCTCCGCCATCCACAGAAATGCTACGCGCTCGCCATTGTTTCGTTCCGCGTATCAAGCTTGGCTTCACGCTGCCTTGAAATGCTCGAACCATCCGCGACAACACACACTCGCTTGGCTCGGTTTGTCACCGGGGGATGACGGATGGGTCGCCTCCCGGGCTGCCGGGCGGCGGAAGCACACGCGTCGTGTTCGGGGTTGGATTAGGTACGTTCCCCTGGATCTCGGGATCCACGCCAAGGGGCGGCCGGATCGTTCCGCGGCGGGCCCCACCTCCTTCGCGGTCCCCGACGATGTCGTCCCCAGTCGGCCCATCGCCCGAGCGGTCGCGTGGCGGCCCAGCTGGATCTCCGCCGGGGCGCGACTGGTCCACCTCAGGCGGCGCGCGGCGCAAGCTCTCCGGTGGCGGCGAGGCACTCGTCTGGGCGTCTGCCACGCCCCACATGGCAGCAAGCGCCACGACGGTTACGAGGATGCGGCGCCCTAGTTGTCGCGCCTGCTCCGGTGTGTCTTCCGCGTCGATAGTCGTGCGCATGACTTTCCTCCGGCAGTTGGCGATGGGTAACGCCCGGAGCCCGGTCGCGGACGCCAACAACTTAGGCGCCTCACCACAGCTACAGCCGCTTCAACCGGAGCCTGTGACAGCTTTTTCTTGCGCGCGAAGCCTGACCTTTAGTTCTCGCGTTATCTACCCTGCGCAGCGATGTTGCCTCGAGCGGGTCGCGATGAATGACAGGGTGATCTTCCAGGTCTTGATGTCTCTCGCAGCGCCACCGTTCGCCCTGGCTCAGCCGCCCGAACTACAAGGTCGGCAGGCCCCCATGACACTCGGCGATCTTGAGGAACGCTGCCGACGAGGCGAAGCGGCGCGCTGCGATGAGCTCGATCGGATGCGGGCACGCCTCCAGGCAGAGATCGACGCTGCCAGGGAACGTCAGCGCCGCGACGACGCGACGCGCTCCGGTGCTGACCCCGCTGCACGCGGATCGGAGTCCTCGCGGTAGTCCGCCGCGCGGCGTGGTGCGACGCGTCTAGGAGACCGCCTTCGCCGTCGTGTGCGGTCCTCGCGGCCTGTGTGATTCCGGGCCCGGCGAAGGCTCGCTAGCCGGCCGAGCAAGCTGACCCAGCTTTTCTGCTCTGAGGTGCACACGGGCACGCGCAAGACTCCGCCGTAGCGCCTCGACCGGCCTGCGCCTTGGCGCCGTACCCCAAAAGCCGTGTCGATCGAGTGCCTCAACCAGGGCGGCTAGTCTCGCAAGGCGCTTTTCCCGATCGCGAATGTCGCGTTCAGCTTGAGGGCTGAGAATCGATGCCATAACGGTTAGCACGTTTCGCAGTGGCTAAAGTTTCGAGGCGCGACCGAACCACTGCTCCGGCGGGTTCTGAATCAGCGCCGTCACACGCAAGTCAACC
This sequence comes from Falsiroseomonas sp. HW251, assembly GCF_050563545.1. Classification (NCBI taxonomy): domain Bacteria; kingdom Pseudomonadati; phylum Pseudomonadota; class Alphaproteobacteria; order Acetobacterales; family Roseomonadaceae; genus Falsiroseomonas; species Falsiroseomonas sp. HW251. Next base: position 21,290 of record NZ_JBNXUM010000043.1, on the reverse strand, counting down.
GAAACTGTTTCGCCGGCCGACGTTCATCCTGAGAACGAACTCCACTTGCGATCGGCGGTCGCGGATGCCCGATGGACCACCTTCGGAACCCTTCACAGGCATGGGGTCGGGAAATCGTCCTCGTGATACGAGGCACTCGCACAGCGACCTCTGGTTCTTGGCGGCGTTGACCGCGATTATCCTGACCGAAATCGCCCTGGTGATCGCATGGCTCTGGCCGTGACCACGCGTCAACGCGGGCGGGTCGAAGAACTCCGGAAGTGCACTGGCTCGCGCCAGATCAGCGGCCAGCGACGGTTCGAATCCGGGCGCACTCCCTCCGCCAGTCGGCCACTCTAATGAATTGTTTCTGTTCGATAGTTTTTTATGCTGGCTGGATGACCCCCATGCCTACCCCCACTTGGCGCGACGATTGGCATAGACGCGCACAGATCTCGGCGCGTGGTCGGCCGCCAGCCGCGCCAGTCGCTTGCCCCGTGCGCGCGTTCTCTGCGTGCCTCAGCTCGAACCGTCACTTCCGGGACAGCGGCCATTAGACCAGCCCGCCGCGTCCATCGCCGCGCCGACATTCTCTCTTTACACGCCCGGCCGTATCCCCGCGTAGGTGCGCTTAATCGCCGGACCCTGCTTGCCAGCGCCCGCTTTCGTCGCGACGCCAGACCGCAATGGGTTGCAGCATCGTCTGCCTGCGCCAGACATCGCCGTTTAGCCGCCAAATCTCCACAGCGCCGACGCTTGGCGTGATGGGCAGAGGTGCTGGCGTGCCGAAGGCGGCCGGGACGACCCCACCGCGGTGTTCCCCGAGCATCGAGGTCGCAAGAATATGGGATGTCGCTGGGCTGCTTTGGCGGCCGTGCACCATCACCCCGTCCTGCCTTGAACGGTCAGCCGCGTTTATCTCGGCTTGTACGCGAACTTGCGGCTGGCCTGGATGGCGTTCTCCGCTTGCTATGCCGCGTGACAGGTTGCGGACCTACGATATCTTCGGCAACCACGAGCGGCAGCAGCCGCTCCGCCATACTCCGCAGGGCCTCGTGCGTATCGGACTGCGCCGCGATTAAGCCGACAGCGGTGGTCCGACCCTTGGCGCCGGGCTCCAACCGGAGTAGCTCTAAGGACGCGAGTAGCTGCTCCAACTTGTCAGGGGGTGCATCAGCGCCGGCCGCCAGATGCACCAGCAGCAGAGCCATGCCATTCATCGCGGCGTCGGCCTTCGCTTCGGCGAGCGTCGCGCGTGCAGCAACCTTCCATAGGAGCCGAGCCAGCTTTTCTGCTTCATTGCCAGCCTCGTCCATCGCTGCTCCGCGACCATAATTGCCAGGGCGGAACCCGCGGGGGTGCCAGTGGATCACGCATCGCAAATTCTTGTTTCGTGAACGATGCTCTTTCAGCAATGATCTCGCGCCCTGCGAGTAACGCGTACCCGCTTCCTCCGCCACTTGCGTCGGCCTTGAATATTGCAACTCGGAAGGGGCAAACGATCACAGCGCGCAACTCCATCGGCGTTCGCCGCCCAGAATGCGCTGCCTGTCGGTGCGTAGCTCCGGCTTACCTCAGCCAGGCCCAGGGTGCGCGCCGAGCCACGCGCGTCCGAGGCGGTCGCGAAAAGGACGCAGCATTGAGCAGCTTCTTATCGGCGCTGTAGCGAGCGCATTGGGGGGCAACGTCGCCGCAAGAGCGTCCCCGACCTTCAATCTCGGCACGCTTGGCAACACGATCACCGGGCTGCTCGCCGGCGGCGTCCTCAGTCAGATCGTCGCTTTGTTAATGCTGGCCATCACGGGAGCTGCGCAATCCGGGGGCCTGAGCATCGGCGTCATTGTGGCGCAGCTTTTTGCCTGTGGCATGGGGGAAGCCATCAGTACGGCAATTAAGATCGATTGAGCGGGCGGTCATAGCGTGCCGCGATGAATGTTCGTGGAAGCTCTGTTAGCCTCGTCCATTGCGCTTCTAATCGGCTTCGGCGTGGTTACCGGTATCCAAAGCAGGCGCAACGGGTCGCGCAACGCCGAGGTAGACCGCGAGGGAGCGACTAAGGGCGAGCCTCCCATCGCATTAGGACCACGCTTGGCAGCCTGTCCCTTCTGCGGAGTGGCAGCGCCGGTGATGGCGGTACGCCGGCATCCCGAATTCGGCGCGTTCGGCTACCTGGAACTGACCGTGAAATGCGCCGCGTGCGGGAAGACTTCTACCCGGGGCTGGTACGAGAGAAACGGCCAGGGTCGACACCCTTACCCTGGTCGGCTCGGTGCCTGATCTATCGGCACGCCTGGGCGGTCGCAGGCGGTGCGGATCGTCGGCATGGTCTGCTCCCGAAGCACATGCTTCGCTTCCGTCAGGCGCGAGGTCAACTCCTTCTCGTGCTGCGTGTCGCGCGCGATCAGGCGCAGCAGGAAATCGCCGCCGCCGCGGCCAGCTCCGCATCTGGCGCCATGTTTCCTCGGTCGTCCACGTCGGGAAGGCGCCCGCGCGCGTGCAGGCTCGCTCACACCACCCCCGACAAAAATTTCGCTGGCGACAGTGAAAAGAGGATCGAACCGCCTGAATGCGCGTTCTGGCGCAACATCAACACGCTCTCCAACGGCTCTGTTTGGATCGACCCCAATATAGGCGGGACGCGATGACGCATGAGGCTACCGGACCATCGTACGACATTACTACGCCGGTGCTGATCTTGAAGACGAGTGGCGACGTGTTCCAATTCAGCAGCCTTGGCATTGCTCGCAGCCTCGGCAGGCTCGGAGTCCCCGTCTACCTGTATTCGGCCAGGGAGGACCAGTTCACGCCGATCTCGAAATCAAAATATTTGGCGGGTGCCTATATCGTCCGTGACACCGGCAGCGACTTTCTGACGCATCTTCTCGAGATCGGCAGCGGCTTCAACAGGAAGCCGCTTCTGTTGCCCGTGGACGACTTCGGCGCCGTGTTCGCCGCGACGCATTATGCGGAACTGCGGCGTCTATTCCTGATGCCGGAGGCCAATGCCGAGTTAGTAGCCACCGTGACCGACAAAGCGAAGCTCGCAGAGTTGTGCCGGCAACACCGCCACCCGCATCCCGAGACCATCGCGGTCAATGACGGGCGCGATCGTGACGCCGTCATCGACAGGACCGACTACCCCTTCGTGATAAAGCGACCGCAGCAATGGGTGGGAAAAGGGCCGACCACCCGTCTCATCCAGGACGTGACGCAAATGGTCGAAGTCCTGAATGCCGCGAGGTACGAAGGCTTTGGCTTTGTCCTGCAGGACTACATCCCCTATTCGAAAGGACAGAATTGGGTCGTCCAGGGATATGCCGGACCCGACGAACAGAACGTCGTTCTTTTCACTGGGCTCAAGATCAGATCGAATCCTCCCGAGACCGGCGCGGGTTGCTTTGTCGAGGCGGTCGAGAACCCGGCCCTCCGGAAACAGGCGGAAGGATTCCTGCGGGACATCGGCTACAAGGGGATCCTTGACCTCGACTACCGGCTGGATCCGCGCGACGGGACCTACAAGCTACTGGACTTCAATCCGCGGCTCGGCGCGCCGTTCCGCCTGTTCCAAGACGAGCACGGGACAGACCTTGTCAGGGCGCTCCATCTCGATTTGACGGGGCGACGTCCGGCGCGCCCGATGCGTCCTCTCAACCGGCGTTTCATCGTGGAGGACTACGACGCACGCGCAAGCTTACGCTACTTCCGCGCCCGCCGCCTCGGCGTCCCCGAATGGCTCCGCAGCCTGCGCAACATCGACGAGGCCGCGTGGTTCTCCTCCGACGACCCGCTGCCGGCCTTCATGGTTGTCGCGCGCCGCTTCGTCGGGAAGTCCCGCCGTATCGAGCCACGGACGCCGCTGAGTTACAGGCCGGGACGCTTCTCGGGCGGAAGACTTAGGGCGACCCACCAGTGAACCGGCGAAGCCGCTCAAAACGCGGCGCTCCGTTCGCCGCTGGACATTACCACCGAGCTAAAGCTCCGCCCACGTCGGGTGAGCAGGGCGTCTTCAGCAACGAATGTGCCGGAGGGGGCGATGAAGCTCACCGGAGATGACGACGACTACTCTGCTACACTTGATGCGGTGCGCCGCGAGCTTCTGATCGCCCATCGGAGCGTCGACAGACACCTCATACCAATGTGGACGATTTACGGGCCTGACACCGTCGATTTTCCGGACCTGTTCGTGGCGGCCCTTTGGGTTGCGTGGCCGACACCCAAAGCTTCTGGCGTGCTGCTGCGCGTGGTATCGCTGGAGGACGTCAGGGCGCTGCTGCCGTCCCTCACCTGCATTCCCCGCCGGGAAGATGACGATCCGAACGTCATTGAGACCTAGCTCTGAAATGCGCGTCGACGCCACGTCTCCGCCGCGGCGGACCAACTCTATTCCGCGGAACTGACGGCTGCCGCATCGCTGATACCGAGCACGCGCTACGCCTCGAAAGGGGTCCCGCTTACCGGGCAGAGGTCAGCGGGGCTGCGGGAGCGCGCGGGCCTACACCCGAAGCATCCGAGAATGAGCGCACAGTCGCTCTCCCGGCCCGCAAAACCGATACGCGCCAACACCGAGTCAGTTCGCATTCCGCAATCACCTGTCCGCGCTGCCGGCAGGCGTTACGCTGGCGTGCCGCCGAAAACCGACGCCCTGCAGGATCGCTTTCGACGCGCGATCGAGGAGGAGCTGCGCCGCAGCAAGCCTCGAGGCCTGGATGCGGACGCACCGCGCCGATATGCGGGCGATGCTGAAAGGCGGCCAGATGGACTGGGAGGCCGCGGCCCGGCACTTCCACCGGGCCGGGCTGCGAGACGATCGCGGCATGCCGCTCGACGGCGCGAAGGCCGAGGTGACCTGGCGGCGCGTTCTGGCATCGAAAGATCCGCACGCGGGCGCGTGAGATTGCAGCGGAAGAGGTGCGATATGAAAGTGGATGGTCGCTGCCATTGCGGCGAGATCACTTACGAGGCGGTAGTAGAGGCGGACGACATCGCGATCTGCCACTGCCTCGACTGCCAAAGGCTGGGCGGCTCAGCCTTTCGAGCCAACGTTCCGGCGCGTGCTGACACCTTCCGTATGCTCACGGGGACACCGCGACTGTACGTCAAGACGGGTGACAGCGGCGCACGGCGTCTCCATGCATTTTGCGGGACGTGCGGCGCGCCGGTCTATTCCTGCGCGGTCGAGAACCCGCCGACCTATACACTGCGTGTCGGCGCGCTAAACCAGCGCCTGGAGCTCGGGCGACCGAAGCGGCAGATTTGGACGAAGCGCCGGCTCCCCTGGGTTCCGCCGTTTGAGGGGGTGCCGGAGGTCGAGGGGCAGCCGTGACTGCAGCAGGCGAGTTGTCGTGGCGCTGTAACGCTACCCCCGAGCGCGCGTTTTCTCGGCCCGTTGAAGCTATCTGAAATCGTGGGGCAGTGGCGGCCAGTCTGCTTGATCTTCGGCGGCGGCCTCAGCCCGATTGACTGGATACCGCTCATTGCGCTCGCGCCGTCGGGGCAGGGCGCCAGAATCATTCCGAGTGATCCCGCGCGGCGCCGGCAGCCACGGGGATTGCCGGTTTCGAGGTCTCGGGATCGCCGCCGGCCGTGATGTATGCGGCCTTGACGCTTGGCGTTGCCTCCATTCGGCGTCGGTCAGATCGCTCACATGGTGTAAAAGACTGCTTCATAACGGCCTCGGAGCAGCATTTGCGCTGGTTGTCGTTCGAGGAAGTCTGTTGTGGAGCCTCCGATGCAGCAAGAACGCACACGGAGTGTGCCGGTAGCCTCGCTGGCTCTGCCCCGCATGCATGCTGGAACTCGCGCCGGTCGTTGAACCCCGCGAAGGCCTTGGGTCCTGGCAGCCGGTCCGAGCCGGCTGGTGCGTCCCGGGCCGGCCTAGCTCAATTCTTCCGTGACGCAGAACTTCATGTTTGCCCCCGACGATTGCAGCGCCGAGGCTGCTCTCCGACGGGAGGCATCCGATGCGTGACCACGATACCGCCGCCCTGCTGCTAGAGCGCCTGCGGAGCCTGGCGCCCCTGGCCGAGGAGCACCGTGAAGCCATCGACACCGAGCGGCGCCTGCCGGCGCCGCTCTTCGCTGCGCTGGCAGGCGCTGGTCTGTTCCGGCTCTGGCTGCCGAAAGCTCTCGGCGGACCGGAGCTTTCCCCGTTCGAGTTCATGGAGGTAGTAGAGGCTGCGACAGCACTCGACGCCTCGGTCGGTTGGATCGTCGGGAATGGCGGCGGGGCGAGCCGCATCGCGGGTTACCTGCGCGAAGCTGCTGCGCGCAGGTTGTTCGCGGACCCGCATACCTTCCTGGTGCTGGCGACGGGGGCGGTCGGCCGCGCCATACCGGTGGAGGGCGGCTATCGGGTGACAGGACGCTGGCCGTATGGCAGCGGCATCCATGGTGCGACCGGCGTGGCCGGGCTCTGCGCCGTCGTGGCGCCGGGCCAGGAAGGTCCCGCGCCGACGCTGATGGCGCTTGCGCCGATCGAGGCTGCAGCGGTCATCGACACTTGGCAGGTCTCCGGCCTCAAGGGCACGGGAAGCTGCGACTTCACGCTGGAAGACGTGTTCGTACCCGCGGATCATGTCTTCGGCTACCCCGATCAGCGCGCGCTGATGCCGGGACTGGTCTACCGGCTGCCCGTGGTCAGCAGCTTCAGTTGGAGCGTCTCGGTGGTGCCGCTGGGCATTGCACGTGCGATACTGGACGATGTCGCTGGCTTGATGCGCGACCGGATGCGCGTCGGCACCAGCCAAGCGCTGCATGAGCGAGAGAGCATCCAGTCGGAAGTAGGCCGCGCCGAGGCGATCCTGCGTGCCGCCCGCGCCCTGATGGTGGAAGCGATGTCGGCGCTGATGGCGGCGGTGGAGCGCGGCGAGACGGCGCTGATCCCGCGCCGCGCGGACCTCCGGCTGGCCACGGCATACGCGGCAGACAGCGCGCTTCGCGCCGCAGCTATGCTAGAGGCAGCGGTTGGGGCTGTCGCGATCCAGGAGGGTGGGCCGCTTGCGCGCCGGCTGCGCGACCTTCGCGCGGCCGTGCAGCACGTTGCGATGTCACCCAACAGCTTCATCGTCGCCGGCAGGCTTCGGCTGGGGCTCGACGCGGGTACCTTGCGGATCTGAGCGCGTCGGACCCATTCGGGCGAGACCTCGCTGACGCTCCCGGACGACTGGGCAGGCGAACCCCGCAGGCGGGCCACGATGGACAGCCCGCGCCCCCGCCAACCCCGGACGGTGCGGCATGGTTCAGAGACAGTCAGTCAATCGGACCGCTGGGCTGCCGGCGGGAATCTGTGGCGGGCGGAACAGGTCATCGCGGCGGACTCCGTGGAAAGGGCTACCAAGCCTCGATACCTGCTTCCGATGTCCATGACGGCTCGCTCGGATACGGGCCACGAGCTGGTCGTCGCTGTGCTGCCGCTTTGCCGGCATCGAGCGGAATGCCTGCTCATCCTGCAGACGGGCATCGTGCGGCTTGCCGTGAATGCGTGTCCCGCAGCGGGCCTGCGGACAAAGATGCTGCGTCGTCGGGCAAGAGGAACGCGCCGAGAAGGCTGCGTGAAAGCGCGTGAAAAGGCGGCGAACGTCACCAGAACTGCGGTGCTAGCTCTGCCCTGACGCAACACCCCCAACGCACACCGCGACGATATCCCGTGGAGTGGCTGCCCAACTAAGTCGGGGCGTGTGATGCCTAACGCGTCAGAATCTTCACCGTCCCGCGCAGCCGTCCTTCGACCACCCCGCCGCATCCATTGCTGCGCCGACGTTATCCCCAGCGACCAGCACATCCGCCACAACCCGATTATGGCTCAGGTGATGCGGCAGCACGGCCAGCCGCGCCCCTTCGGTTCGCCGCCGAAGCTCACCCCGGGCCGCGCGCCACAGCGGGTGCCCGCGCTCGACCGTATCCACACCACGAACCCGGATGCGCACCGGCCCGCGAACGCCATCACACGTCGCACTGAGCGTGTCGCCGTCTGCCCAACGGGTCGGCGCACACGACCATGCCTCTGACGCTGGATACGTGCGGGCTGGCTCCCGCCAGCGGCAGGCTCCGGCATGGAACGGCGCGGCTACAATGCCGGCAGCAAGCACGACAGGGAGCAAGCGGTGCATTGATACGCCAGCTTAGCAGGAGAGTCCTGGCAAGGGGTGTTCTTTCTTCGTTCCCGGAGCCGGGTTAGGCTCTCGGCCATGCCACCCCGCCGCGTCCTGTCCCACGCCACAGCTTCAGCCGCCCTGGCCAGCGCGAAGGAGATGCGCAGCGCCGCAGTGAAGATCTGCACTGAGGCGCCAATCGGCTCGCAAGCCTACCGGGCGGCGCATACGCTCATGGAGGCTATAGACGGCCTCGCGGAGGCGCTTACCGGAAAGCGCGAGGCGTTCTGGCCGCAGCAGCATCGGGCCGGCGGGGACTAGGAAGCGAGCGGTTGTCAGCCTGGAAACAAGCTCGCTGACGCGGTTTCAGAGGCGTCGTGGTCGGGTTCGCGCCATACCGGGCCGAGGCGCACGAACCGATCCCAACCGCGGCGCGCCGAACGCGACACGTCGATGCCGAAGCGTTGCGCAGTCGGACCAGTGTGCGATGGTGAGCTACGCGATCGGCAAATTGGTCCAATGGTGTTGAGGAGCACAGTTGTCTTGGTGCAGCTACATCGGCGCGAGCGTCGCGCGTTGGAACACATGGCACGGAGCCGGCACGTGTTCGAGACGCGGCTTTGGATGCCACACGGGGTTGGGGAGAAGACGCTGGACGCGCTAGTGTCGCGCGGACTGATGAAAAAGGGGCGCTGCCCCCACCGGGGCAATGAAGTTGGTTGGGGGATCACGGTGGCTGGTAAACGAGCTGTCGCGGGATAGCACAGCGCATGCTGGCGCGTACCGTCGCGGCCAACCCGCAACGTCCACCGTTGAGGTGACGCCGGCCCGCCCGCTCGAGCCTTATCAGGCGCTCCCAGGGCAGCAGGCGAAGTCGTCAGTGTGCGTCGCCTTCGCCGGGGCGATCACCTGGGACGCCTTCCGGTAGGTGGCTTCGGACCGGTGCGTGCCGATCGGACACGAGGCTGTTCATCTTCGACACTTTCGCCGGGCCAGCCCTGTTTCTGGCGATCTCGCCTTGCAGGTTGAGACCGCGGTCTTCCAGCCGCGAACGGAGTTCGCCCCAGCTGATCCACGCGTGGTCGTGTGTGGACATGATGAAGGGAAGCATTTGTCGAATCGCGGGTTCGATGACGATCAGCCTGCTCACGTCAGCCTGGCTGAAATCCACATCCAGCTGGCGCCCGCCGAACGTCAGACGCACTTCGTTCGGCGTGAAAAAGCCTAGGCCGACCTGCTTGTTCGGGCCGCTCATGACACGCACAAATCCTGATGTACTGCGAAATATTCGAGCAATCTGTTCTTATGGTCAATTTCAAAGCATGAGCTATGAACAGATTAACACAATACGTTTCTTATCAATTGAGATTCCTTGCGCCGTTGCCCGCGCCGGTGGTTTGGACCGTCGATTGCGCAACTCGGCAGCCCGCCTATCGGGCGTGCAGCGCGATGCAAAGTTGCATTACCGGTTCGGAGCCCTGAAGCCCCAATTGCGGCCAGTTGGAGTTGCATCTTCGAGAGGGCCTGAGCGAGCGTATCACAGCGCTCCGCCTCATCGAGCAGCGCCTCGAGATCCGGTCGGAACCGGATGATCTTCACGAGGTCCCGGCACTCCGCGGCCGCCATCCGAAGCCGTCGCGCCTCCGTCTGCATCGCTCCAGTCCGTACATCTACAGCCATGAGTAGCATTCGGCATCTAGCGTACCTCTCCAGGGCTGTGGCAGCTTGTTGTGATCGCCGTTTTTTTCGTCATTCCGGGACCCTGATTTCATTGGCGGAAGGTAGACCAATACATTTCGGCAAGGCAGCTTGTCGGTATCAGGTAGGGCGATGAGAGTGCGGCGCGGCTCGCCTCGAGCGCACTCGTGCGTGGACCCCCTGTGCGGCGTGTTCGTGCGGAGCACGGCGCCAAGGCGCTTCGGCGTCCTGGTCATCGCCGCGCTTACGGTCCCGTTGCTTGTACTGGGTGTTTTCGTCGGGATGGCCAAGCGCGACACCTGGACGGCCGCGGAGCGCGAACTCGCGCGCAGCGCCGATGCCGCCGCCGAGTATGCTCAGCGCGTCCTCGATGTTCATCGCCTCGCCGCCGACCTCACCAACAACCTCCTGCGCGGCCTATCTGACGAGGAAGTCCGCGTGCGCGAGGCGGAGTTGCATGAGGAGCTGCGGAGGCTGCTGCCTTCGCTGCCGGGGGTCAACACCGTCGTCGTCCTCGACCGCGAGGCCGAAGCCCTGCTAACGGGGAACGTCTACCCGGTGCCGCGCGGGACGCGCTTCGACGACCGCGAGTGGGTCGTCGCCCTGCGCGAGCCCGATTCACCGGACCTGCACGTCAGCGCCGTCACGACCGGCCGACTGGACAACAATCTTTTCTTCGGCGTCAGCCGACGGCGTGTGGAGACGGGCAACAGGTTGCCGGCCGGCACCTACGAAGGGCTGATCAACGTCTCGGTGGACCCGCACCGCCTGTCCACGGGCCTCGCCGCCATCACCGGTCTGAAGGGCGATGTGGCGTCCCTCGTCCGCGCCGACGGGGCGCTACTGGCCCGGAGCAGCGGCCTGCCCGTGCCGCCGCCGCAGATCCCGGCCGTGAGCAAGCTGCGCGATGCTGCCAGGGCGGGGGAGACCGCCGGAATCTACATGGGTCAGAAGCTCGGCCCGCCACCTGACCGGCAAGCCGGCGAAACTCGCCTCATTGCATTCCGCCGCGTCGGAGACCTGCCGCTCTATGCGACTGTGGCGCGGCCGACGCCGCTCATCGTCAAGAGCTGGCTCGAAACGGTCCTGCTACAGCTCGCCGTGGGCCTGCCGGCCTGGGCCGGGCTCGTCGTCCTCGCGGTGCTGCTGCGCCGTGGGCAGCGCAGCCTTGCCTTGATGAATGCGGGCCTAGAGCTGCGGATCGAGGGACGCACAGCCGAGTTGCGCGAAAGCGCGACGCGGCTGTCCACCCTGGTCGACGCGCTCCCCTTGGGGGTCGGGTTGACCGACGCCACGGGCCGCCTGCTCGTGTCGAACGCCGCGTTGCGACGGTTTGCCCCCGAGGTTGCACCGTCGCGCGATGAAGCGCGCCGAAGCCGTTGGCGGGGTCAGCACTCCGACGGCCGCCCCGTTCAACCGGCGGAGTTCTCCGTGGAGCGGGCGCTGCGGGGCGAGACGGTGTTGCCCGGTATCGAGATGATCTTCACGGAGGACGATGGGCGCGAGACGTGGACCCGTGTCACCGCTGTCCCGCTTCGCGACGATTCAGGACAGGTCGCCGGTGCGGTCGTCGTAATCGCCGACATCACCGAGCAGAAGGCGTCCGAGGAGCATCAGCAGCTGCTGTCCCGCGAGGTGGACCATCGCGCCAAGAATGCACTGGCCGTTGTGCAGGCGGCGCTGCGCCTCACCCGCAAGGATGACGCCGAAACCTACGCGCAGGCTATCGAAGGCCGCGTGGGGGCACTCGCACGGGCGCACACGATCCTTGCCGCTGGGAAGTGGGAGCGCGCGGCGCTGCGCGAGCTGGTGGAGGCCGAGCTGGCAGCTTTCCAGCCAGGCAGCGCGGGCATTGGGGAAGGCGCGGGCTCAGAGAAGCGGGTGGCGGTGGATGGGCCCAACCTCGCGCTCGCCGCCGATGCCGTGCAGGCGCTGTCCATGGTGCTGCACGAGTTGGCGACCAACGCGACCAAGTATGGGGCGCTGTCGGTGCCCGAGGGGCGGGTGCGGGTGACCTGGCAATTGGACAGCAGCACGGCCAGCCTAACGATCACCTGGCGCGAGAGCGGCGGGCCGAAGGTGGCCGGCAAGCCGGCGCGCCGGGGCTTCGGGTCACGGGTCATCGAGGCGACGGTGCAAAATCAGCTCGGCGGCCGTGTGAGGCGCGCCTGGGAGGAGGACGGGCTGGTCTGTGTCATGACCGTGCCGGTCGCGCGTGCGGTGGCGTCCAGTAGAGGGACCGCACATTGAACGGTCGCTTGCGTGAGTAAGGCCCGCGTGCCAGCGAGGTGGCCTGATTTTCCAAGGGCGGCACCGCGGCTGCGCAGTGCCGCCCCAAGTCAGGCGATCAGCCTCGGCGGCGCCGCTCATTCTCGGGATGAGCGCCGCTGATGTTGGTGTTTGCGACCTCATCGATGCCGCGGCTGAGCTCGGTTCCCGGCGGATTGCCCGGCGTGCCATCTGGCGTCTGTGGCAGCACGTGCCCGTCGTCATCGGCACGCGGCGTCAATTGGCCGGAGCCGCCCACCGTCGAAGTATCATTTGCGGCGCGGCGCGCCGCTCGCCCTGCCGCGGTACCGGGCGGGTTCGCGCTGGTGCCGTCCGAGTTCTCGGGGTAGGCGCCGCTCATGTTGGTGCCGAGCGTCCGGTCGGCGGCGCGGCTAGCCATGGTCCCCGGCGGATTGCCGGGCGTCCCGTCGGGCGTGCCCGGCAGCACCCTGCCGTCGTCATTCGAGCGATGCGACGCGCCAAGCCTCGGATAGACGTCGTCCTTCGCCCGCGCAGCACTGCGGCCGAGCGCTGTGCCCGACGGGTTCGCGGGCGTGCCGTCCGACTGCTCGGGATAGGCGCCGCTCATGTTGGTGCCGAGCGTCCGGTCGGCGGCGCGGCTAGCCATGGTCCCCGGCGGATTGCCGGGCGTCCCGTCGGGCGCGTCGGACAACAGCGAGCCATCGTCGCTGTAACGAGACCAGCCGCCTGCACGGTACTCGGCCGCGCGTGCGGACACGTCCACCGTCTGATGCCGCGCGAGGATGGTCTCGGCCTGGGCCAGGCGCTCCTCATTGGCGCGCACGCTCACCAGCGTGCCGCCGCGCCGGATGCCTTCAGCATAGACATGAGCATCACGCTCCTCCACGCCCGAGCCGACGAGCGCACCGAGCAGGCCGCCTGCCGCAGCGCCCGCGCCAGCGCCGGTCAGCGCCGCGACCAGCCAGCCCGCGGCCACGATGGGGCCGAGCCCGGGGATCGCCAGAGCGCCAATGCCGGCGAGCAGACCAGCGCCGCCGCCGAGCACTGTCCCCAGCGTCGCGCCGGTACCGGCGCCGCCGTCCGCTTCGGTCGTGCTGGTGTTGTTGCCCGCCATAGCGTCGTCGCGGCGCTTACCGCCCATGATGCTGACTTCGTCAGCGGTGAACCCTGCGCCTTCCAATTCGCGCATTGCCTGCACGGCGTGTGCGTGGTCATCGAACATGCGGACCAGTGTGCGTTTCTTCATGCTTAGGTTCCTCTGCCTGGGTTGGGAGCGTCGGTCGGGCGGCGCTAGCGCACCGCCCTTGAACCTCAACGTGTCGTACCGCCGGTGGCCGGGGCTGGGGCCGTGGGGTTCGCACCAGTGGTATTGCTTCCCGTCGCACGGTCGAGCGCGCGACCGGCCGCAGTGCCGGGCGGGTTCCCCGGCGTGCCGTCGGCACGCGGCGTCTCGCCCTGCGCGCGATCGACGGCTCGGCCCGTCGCCGTCGAGGGCGGATTGCCCGGCGTCCCGTCCGGGCGCGCGCTGCTATCCGCGCGCGGCGTCGCCGCGGGCCCCGCCCTGTCAGCATTGCTGTTGCGACCCGCGCCGAGGTTCGCGACGCCGGGGCCGGCTGCGATGCGGCCGCGGAAGTCCAGCGCTACCTCGGTCGAGGCACCGGCCCGCATCGCGCGGGCGCGCCAGAAGCCGGCGTCGTCCTTGCGAAGATCCTGGAGGTTGGTGAAACCGGCATCCTCAAGTCGAGCGCGCGCCTGTCCTTCTGTGAAACTGTTCGCGCCTGTCTCCAGGGCTGACGCATCAACGATCGACGACCGCTCGGCGTCGCGCCGATCAGTTGGCGCGGCGGTGTCCCGGGGTGTGGTCGCCGGGGCAGTCGCCGCCGGGGCCTGATCGGGCTGGCGCGGCTGCTGCGCTGCGGCGCCCCCTGCGCCGCCGATCCCGAGGGCAAGGCCGCCCAGCAAAGCGGCACGTAGGCTGGATCTTGTCACTGGCTTTTCTCCCGCGTGGTGCGAGGTCGCTGGACCTCAAGACCATAACGGAAGCCAATGCATGACGTTGCGCACACCAGCCGTACGCGATGCGTGGTTCAGGGTCCTCGACGTGCGCTCTAACAGGTTATCGCAACCGCGACCGGCGTGACCTCCACTGGCGCGGTGCCGTCGTCCTTCATGCCGATGCGCTCTGCAGTGCCTTCGCTCACGTCGATGATACACCCAGTCCCGGCTCGCAGTCGCGGACGCCTCAGCGATAGTTGCAGCGATAAGCCCCGCCAGCAGCAGTGCTGACGGGCAGTCGAACCGCGCAGCTTACGCATACGTCGGGACAAGTCTGACCGGTTGCCGACGCGGCTGATGCAGGACTGTTTCGACATGAGGGGGAAATGACACTTGGCACGTTCTCGATCGAAACGCAGTGCTCACGCACAACGTCTTGTTCGCGCGTAGCGAAACGACCGCAACGATGTGCGAACGTGACAACTGAACATCTGGCACCGTTGCCCGGTCGGCAGTCGTTGCTGCTGGCCTTAGACGGGAGAACGTTCAATGACAGACGTGTGGTACTGCGAGCCGCCACCCTGCTACGAGCCCCCACCCTGCTATGAGCCGCCACCGTGCCATGAGCCGCCACCCCGCGGGGGTCCGCCGGAGCACGCCGACAACGGCTGGGGCAACGGCATTGACGGGGATAACCCTGGCACGCCGCAGGGCAACGCCGCACAGGCAGGCTCCAAGGGGAACGCTGACTTTTCCCAAACGGCGTTCCTGTTCGAGCGGTTTGGCGGACGGTGACCTAAGTAAAGTGCACGAATGCTTTCTCGACTGACTGTCACTTGAATCGAGCGCCCCCGCCGTCCGTACCGGCGGGGGCGCATCTCGCGCTGCTCGTGCACGTGCACCGTCGGTGGGTTCAGCCGTTGCGAGATGAGCTTTCGACTAGTCTTCGTTGGCTGCGTCCGGTTCGCCGCACCTGATCCGGGATCAGTTGCTGGACGAGCCCAGCCGCATCGACAGTGCCGCGCCCCGCAATGCGCATCCGGGGCCAAAAGGAAGGCCTATGGAACAGCTTCTCATCGGCAGTGTAGCGGGCGCATTGGGCGGCAACGCCGCTGCAAGACTGTCCCCGACCTTCAACCTCGGCACGCTTGGCAACACCGTAGCCGGCTTGCTCGGCGGCGGTGTCGTCAGTCAGGTCGTCGTCTTGTTGATCTTGGCCATCACAGAAGGCGCGCAATCCGGGAAGCTGAGCATCGGCGGCGCCGCGGCGCAGCTTATCGTCGGGGGCGCGGGTGGGGCCATTGTGACGGCAATAGCCGGCTCCATGCGTGAGGTGGACTGAACGGGCCTTCGTCCCCACGGTCGGGCCACACGGCGTCCAGCAAAAGCCCAGCGCACACTTCGCCGCCGGCGGTTGGCCGCGCACCCGATGCCACGTTTCCTCGGTCGTCGCCGCTCGGGCAGGCGCGCGTCTCGCAGCGATACCGTGCTGAGGAAATGGCGGGGGAATTCTGGCCGCCGGCATGGTCGAAATAGTGGTGGCTGCAGGGGCGCTGAGCATCGCGCTGCGAGAACGCCCCGCTGACCAGGGCAGAGGTCAGCGGGGCTGAGGCGACGCAGAGACCCACCCGAGGTTGAAGGTGAGCGCGCACCTTCCGGGGCCTCCGAGAATGATACGCCCGACCACTGAGTCGGTTCCCTTATCGCAATCACCGGTGCGGCAGCAGAGGCACTGCTGTGCACTGCAGGCGTTACGCTGACGTGCCACCAAAGCCCGATGCCCTCGAGGAGCGTTTCCGCCGCTTCGCAGGGACGACATGGCCCAATGGTCCAGGCCTCGGCCTGCTGATCGGCCACGCCGACGCCCCCGATCGGCTGCTGCGAGCGGAGCGCGCACAGGTCGATGAGAAGCACCCGTTTCGGGTAGTCCCTGGCCGTGACGTTGAGGTGCGGCGGCGATGGCACTGACCGCAGCACAATGCCGGGCAGGGCGTGCCCTGCTGGCTTGGACGCAAGCCGATCTCGAGGCGGCATCTACCATTGCGCGCAAGACGATCGCCGCCTTCGAGCTTGGGATCCGGCAGCCTCTCCCGGTGACGCTGGCCGCGCTACGGCACGCGATCGAGGAAGCCGGCGTCGATTTCATTGAGGAGAACGGCGGCGGCGCCGGCGCGCGGCTGCGGCGGCCGGCGGCCGACACGACGAGGTTGGGCGAGCCGACAACGATGCTCCCGGCGGAGGCCACGGCCGGCTTTGGTGCGGAAGAGTGCCGGCGAGCGCGCACCGCAGTCGGCTTAAGCCGCACGCGCCTGGCGGCACTTGCTGGCGTCACCGAGACGACGCTGACGAAGCTCGAGCGTAGCGGGGAAGTGCGAGCGGACCTCGTGGCCGCCATTCGCCAAGCGCTTGATGCAGTCGGCGCCCAGTTCATAGCCAAGAAGCGCGGCGGCCAGGGACGGCTTGAGATTGCCGACCTCGGTGCGGCGGCCTTGACGAAGGGGCACCATGCCGAGCCGCGCAGCACACGGGAACGCCGTCCGCTTCCGCCGCTCATCTCGGAACCGCCGCTGCGGCTCGGGCCTTCGTCGACGCGGAAGAAACGCTGAGGGCGAGGCCGCACGGGCGCGCCGATTGGCGCGGCCGCGCGCCGTGAGAACGCCCCGCTGACCAGGGCAGAGGTCAGCGGGGCAAGGTTGAGCGCAGCAGGGCTTCACCCGATACCCGAAGAGCGAACCCTACACGCCCTCCGCGGCCTGCAGCATCGAAACGCGCGGCGAACGAGTAAGTTCGCGTTCCGCAATCACCTGTGATGGCCGTCCGGGCACCGCGCCGGGGTGCGAGCGTTACGCCAGCGTGCCGCCGACGTCCGACGCCCTGCATGCCCGCTTTCGCCAGGCGATCGAGGAGGAGCTGCGCCGCACCAGCCTCGAGGCCTGGATGCGAACGCACCGGGCCGAGATGCGGGGGATGCTGAAGGGCGGCCAGATGGACTGGGAGGCCGCGGCCCGGCACTTCCACCGGGCCGGGCTGCGAGACGATCGCGGCATGCCGCTCGACGGCGCGAAGGCCGAGGTGACCTGGCGGCGCGTTCTGGCCTCGAAAGATCCGAAGCCGGGCCCGCCAGCGCGGCGAACCTAGGGCCGCTGTTCCCCGCCCCCTCTGGACTGTCCGGCTCTGCCGGTGCTCTCGAGTGCCTGCGCTTTCGCCTCGTAATCTGCCGCTTGCTGTAAAACGAGTTCTCGGTCTGGCCGGTAGCTGATCATTGTGGCGATGCGCCGGCATTCCGCAGCGAGCAGCCTGAGCCGATTCACCTCCCGTCTCACCGGCACGAGCCTATATCCCTCCCCCAAGCGACGGTTGGGACCAAGCATACTTGCGCCACCGTCTCGTCAAGCCTGAAACGCTGTCCATTTCACGCGGGATCACCGTGGCCGCTCGGGCATGCCTGGGACATCGCGCGTTCTGGTCTCGAAAGATCCGCAAGCGGGCGCGTGAGCGCGCGATTCTGCTTGCCAGAGCAAGGCCGGCGGCGCTTCGGAGATCGACCGCCGGCCAGTCTCAAACTGAGTCTGAAAGCAGCCGCTCCGCCAGGCGGCGCAATGCATCCGGGGTCGCCATGAGCCGCGGCGAACGCCACAGTACGTACGGCCTCGGCGAGGTCGTCCGGCATATCAAGCGCCGCGTCAGCCCATCTCCGTTGCCCTTGCGGCTGCGATCACACGTCGTTGCGACCGCCCGAGCTACATCACTGAGATAACTTGATTTCAGCGGTGGAAGGTGTGTCGATACGTTCCAATCAAGGCAACCCGTCCGCCTTGGGGGGCCATGAACATCCATCGCGGCATGCAGCGCGAACAAGCCCACGTCGCCCTGACGCGCGGCGTGCCAATCCGGACCGCGGCGCCGCGGCGCTTCGGCGCGCTGGTCCTCGCCGCGCTGACCGTCCCCCTGCTCGTCCTTGTCGTCTTCGCCTGGCTCGCCTGGCGCGACACCTGGAACTCGGCGGAGCGCGAACTCGCGCGCAGCGCCGATGCGGCGGCCGAGTATGCTCAGAGAGTTCTCGACATTCATCGCCTGGCCGCCGACCTCACCAACCACGTCCTGCGCGGCCTTTCCGACGCGGAGGTCCGCGCGCGCGAGGGCGACCTGCACCGCGAGTTGCGCCAGCTCCTGCCTTCGCTGCCTGGGGTGAACACCGTCGTCGTCCTGGACCGAGAGGCCGAGGTCTTGCTTACGGCGAACGTCTACCCGGTGCCGCGCGGCACGCGTTTCGCCGACCGCGAGTGGGTCGTCGCCCTGCGCGAGCCCGACGCGCCGGACCTGCATATCAGCGCAGTCACGACCGGCCGGCTGGACAACAACGTCTTCTTCGGCGTCAGCCGCCGGCGCGCCGAGACGGGCAACGGGCTTCCGGTCGGCGCCTACGACGGGCTCATCAACGTCTCGGTGGACCCGAACCGCCTGTCCGCCGGCCTCGCCGCCATCGCGGGACCGCAGGGGGACGTCGCGTCCCTCGTCCGCGCCGATGGGGCGCTGCTGGCCCGGAGCGGCGGGTTCCCGGTTCCGGTGCCTCAGATCCCGGCGAACAGCAGGCTGCGCGACGTCGCCCAGGCGGGCGAGATCCCGGGACCATCATGGGACAGACGCTCGGCCTGCCGCCCGACCAGCGGGCGGGCGAGGCCCGCCTGATTGCCTTCCGCCGCATCGAAAATCTGCCGCTCTACGCAACAGTGGCGCGGCCGACGTCGGTGATCATCGGGCGCTGGCGCGACACGTTCCTGGTCCAGCTTACCGTCGGCCTGCCAGCCTGGGCCTGCCTTGTCGTTCTTGCCCTGCTCCTACAGCGAAGGCAGCGCGACCTCGCGTCAATGAACGCTGGCCTCGAGCAGCGGATCGAGGCGCGCACGGCAGAGCTGCGCGATCGCGAGGCTGATGCTCGGTACGCCTTGATGCAGCTCGATGCGATCTACGCAGCGGCACCGGTTGGCCTCTGCGCGTTCGACCTGCAGGGGCGCTACATCCGTATCAACGCGGAGCTAGCGGAGATGAACGGCGTGCCCGCCGATGCCCATATCGGGCGCACAATGCGCGAGGTCGTTCCCGACATCGCCGACCTCGGCGACGCTCCGCTCCGCCGCCTTCTCGAGACCAACCAGCCGGTGCTGGGGATCGAGGTCGAGGGAGAGACGCCGGCGCAGCCTGGCGTGCGCCGCGCCTGGATCGCGGACTGGAGCCCCATCCGGGACGAAGCGGGCCGCTTGGCCGCCATCAACGTCGTTGTGCGTGAAGTGACGAAAGAGCGCGCTGCCGCACGTGCCCTGGCCGAGAGCGAGGCGCGGCTGCGCGAGAGCGCATCCCGTCTGTCCACCTTGGTGGATGCGCTTCCACTCGGCGTCGGGCTTTGCGACGTCGACGGCCGGCTACTTGTCGCGAACGCCGCGATGCGGCGGTTCGTCCCGGAGGTCATTCCCTCGCGCGACGAAGCGCGCCGGGGCCGTTGGCGGAGCTACAACCAGGACGGCAGTCTCTTGAACCACGCTGACTTCCCAGCGGCGCGGGCGCTGCGTGGCGAGATGGTCCTGCCGGGGATGGAACTCATCTACACGGAGGACGATGGCCGTGAGACGTGGACCCGCGTCCTGGCCGTGCCGCTGCGCGAGGAGGGCGAGGTCACTGGTGCGGTCCTCATCGCGGCCGACATCACGGCGCAGAAGGCGTCGGAGGAGCGTCAAAAGCTGCTGTCTCGCGAAGTGGACCATCGCGCCAAGAACGCGCTGGCTGTCGTGCAGGCCGCGCTGCGCCTGACCCGCAAAGACAACGCTGAAGCCTAAGCGCAGGCAATCGAGGGCCGCGTCGGCGCGCTGGCGCGGGCGCACACGATGCTCGCCGCAGGTCAATGGGCGAGCGCGGCCCTGCGCGACCTGATCGAGGCCGAGCTGGCGACGTTCCAGCCAGCCGACACCGAGGCGCAGAAGCGGGTTCAGGTCGAAGGACCGGACCTCGCGCTGGACGCCGACGCCGTGCAGGCGCTCTCGATGGCGATCCACGAGCTGGCGACCAACGCTGCGAAGTATGGTGCGCTGTCGGTGCCAAAGGGCCGGGTGTCGGTAACCTGGCACCTGGACAGCGACACCAGCAGCCTGACCATCATCTGGAGGGAGAGCGGCGGGCCGACGGTGACCCGCGCGCCGGAGCGGCGCGGTTTCGGCTCGCGGGTGATCGAAGCGACGGTGCAGAGCCAGCTTGGCGGCCGAGTGAAGCGCGTTTGGGAGGCCGACGGGCTGGTCTGCGAGCTGATTGTGCCCGTTGCGCGCGCTCTCTCGCCAGATGGTCCCAGCCAGGCCTGATCGCGCGTCGGTTCACCGATGCTCCGACCTGTCTTCTATTTCGGCCGGTCGATCACGACGGCGCGAAGCGTCTATTGACGTCGCGATCAGCGCCCACGGGGCAAGGAACGAAATCAGCAGGCTCGGCTTATTGCAATCAGCAATTCGGCCAGCCTGAGAAGGCCGGGATCTTACCAGCGAAGGCTTGGCCGCATGCATGTATTGCTTGTAGAAGACGAACCGTTCACGCGCGAGATGCTTCGCCAGGACTTGCTCGACACTGGCCTGGACGTCCTCCCCGTCGGAACGGCCGAGGAAGGCCTAGACTCTGTCGATCGCGAGGTCGCGCCCGCGGTCGTCGTCACCGACGTGAACCTTGGCGCCGGCATGGACGGCGTTGCCCTGGCCGAAGAGGCGCGCCGCCGCTGGCCGGATGTCGTCGTGTTGGTCATGACGGGGG
The DNA here is from genome assembly GCF_050563545.1 of Falsiroseomonas sp. HW251. Taxonomy (NCBI): domain Bacteria; kingdom Pseudomonadati; phylum Pseudomonadota; class Alphaproteobacteria; order Acetobacterales; family Roseomonadaceae; genus Falsiroseomonas; species Falsiroseomonas sp. HW251. The sequence continues at coordinate 492 of NZ_JBNXUM010000043.1, read as the reverse complement.
ACGAGCGGAACCTGCATCGACTGCCCGACGATTTACGGGAGAACTGCTTCATCAAGCCTTTCGAGCCGGAGCGCCTGGTAGCAGCCGTCCGCCGCTGCGTATGGCGATAGCGCCTCGGGTCGGCCGCGCCCGTCCCAAGGGAGCTTTGCGCATGTCCACAGTCATCGCAGCAGGGATCCCGCCTCACGATCGGCATGGACCGCGGACAGCGCCATCTCTTGCACCGCTTCCGCGAGGTCATCCTGCAGCCATCCCCTGCGCTGGCGCCGCGCGACGGTCACGGCCAGCACCACCGGGCCTATCTGCACGTCCACAAGGACCACCGGCCGGCGGCGCAGCGGCGAGTCCTCGGGCACCCTGACGCGCAGGACAGAACACGCTTCAGCAGCCTCGCGCGCGGGCGGGTGCGCGCGCGTTTTTCCGGTCGTCTCAGGGCCGGGTCGCAAGTCACGCGGAAGGCGGAGGGGCGGTCAGGCAGCGCCCTTCTCTACC
>NZ_JBNXUM010000042.1:0-53270 GCF_050563545.1 Falsiroseomonas sp. HW251 | reverse complement strand
TAGTTCGGCCAGTCGCTGCCTCAGCATGGTGCGGCGCTTCGGCATGATGACGCCGCGCTCGAGCAGCACCGCTCGCAGCTGGTTGGTCAGCCGCGTCCTGGCCGCCACCGGGCGCTGGCGCGCCCGATGCAGCACCTGCAGGTCGAGCTGCGCCTCGTTCTTCAGCGACACGAAGCGCATGGTGGGGCGGGTCGCCGCCTCGGCGATCGCCTCGGCGTCGCGGTCATCAGTCTTCTGCGCCTTCACGTACGGCTGGACGTATTCCGGCGCTGTGATAGCCGTCGCTGTAGACCAGCTACAGCGACGGCTATCATAGCTACGCGGCGCTCGACGTCTCGGAATTCCGCCATGTCCGGGTCGACAAGGGCCGCGGCTACGCGCAAGGCCGCGCCCACATCAACAGCATCGAGAACTTCTGGAGCCAGGCCAAGCGCCACTTGAGACGCTACAACGGCATCCCCCGCCAAAGCTTCCCGCTATTCCTCGCCGAGTGCGAGTGGCGCTTCAACTACGCGCCGCCTCGCCGTCTGCTCAAAACCCTGGCGAACTGGATTGGCCTAGGACAAGCTTCGGACCCCCGTTCCTAGCCTTAACTAGGTCAACCCCTACTTTTTTTCTGGATGCGGGGACCCGCAAGTGTCTTGATTTGCTGCTGATAGGGTGATGCGGGGACCCGCATCAGCTTATGCCGAACAGTGCTGAGTGGCCCGGAGCGTAGTTAGTTAGCGTCGAGTTGCCGATCTTCATCTGTGTGCCGCTCGCCGCAGCAGCGACGTCGGCAGGTCGTCGCTGGATGCGCCGCCCCAAACGGACCGCTTTGGCGCAGTAGCGTGGTTCGATGGTAACACCTCAGGCGGCGTTGCCTCCTTGCCAAGTCAAGGCGAGCGGGTGCACCTGCGTCGACACCGAGCCCTGATCGCCGCCCTCGGAGGGTGATCCCGGGGACCGCTCCTTCCCCGCCTACAGCCAAAGTGGGCGGGAAGCAGACTCTCTCCACCACGGTGCAAGCGTCATCGAGTGGCTGAGGGGCGCCGTGCTCGGATCGACGCGATCCCCGGAGCCGTCAGGGCGCTGCGTGCGCCAGTGACGGCCAACCTCGACTTATGGTGTGCGTGACCTGCGCGGAAGGCGTCACCGCAGGCCAGCGACGGCTCGGGCGATTCGATCTGCCCCCTCGTCGAGATTGGCAGCCGATGTCGCGATCGAAAGCCTGAAATAGGGCGAGAGCCCATAGGCGGCGCCGGGCACCAGCGCGACGCCGACGCTCTCGAGGAAATACATCGCTACGTCGTCGTCGGTCGCCAGCCGGCGTCCTTCCGGTGTCAGGCGCCCGATCAGGCCTCCGCAATTCACGTAGAGATAGAAGGCCCCCTCCGGTGGCGCGCAGGCCAGACCGGGGATCGCGTTGATGCGAGCCACCATCCGGTCGCGTCTGGTACGATAGGTGGCGACGCTCTCGCCGACGAAGGACTGGTCGCCGTTGAGCGCCTCCACAGCCGCCGCTTGGCTGACCGAGCAGGCATTACCGGAGGCCTGCGACAGCAGTGTGCCCAGGGCGTCGATGATGTCGCGCGGGCCGGCCGCCCAGCCGATCCGCCAGCCCGTCATGGCATAGGTCTTGGAGACGCCGTTGACGGCCAGCGTGCGATCCTTCAACGCCGGCGCGGCGTTCAGCAGGTGCGGCGCCGGTCCGTTGCCACCGAAGCGGATGTGCTCGTAGATGTCGTCGGTCATCACCAGCACATGCCTGTGGTCGCGCAGCACCTCCGCCAGGGCGCGCCATTCTGCCAGCGAGTAGGTCGCGCCGGTCGGGTTGCTCGGCGAGTTGACGAGCAGCCAGCGCGTGCGCGGGGTTATCGCCGCGGCAAGCTGGCCCGGCGTCAGCTTGAAGCCCTGCGCCGCGGGGCATGCGATCGTCACGGGCGTCCCGCCGCAGGCAAGCGTCATGTCGGTGTAGGACACCCAGTAGGGCGCGGGGACGATGACCTCGTCGCCCGGCTCCAGCGTCGCCTCCAGCGCGCTGTAGATCGCGCTCTTGCAGCCATTGGTGACCACGATGTCGTCCGGCCCGTAGTCCAGCCCGTTCTCGCGCTTCAGCTTGGCGGCGATGGCCTGCCGCAGTTCCGGCGTGCCGGCCAGCATGGTGTAGCGCGTCGCGCCCTTGTCCATCGCCTCGGCCGCGGCGCGGCGGATGGCGGCGGGCGTGTCGAAGTCGGGCTCGCCCACGACGAGGCTGACGATGCTGCGGCCTTCCCGCCGCAGCGCCGCCGCACGATCGGCCGCCGCGGAGCTGGGCGACGGCTTGATCCGGCGGACCCGTTCCGCGACGCGGGGTTCTGCGGTCTCGGCGGCGGACATGGCAGCAGCGGGCTCCTCGGGCGATCGGGCGGCGACGCTAGTCGCGGCCGAAAGCCCTGGCCAAGACGAGTTCAAACTGGCCTTATAGGCATCTCTTATCGATCACCCCGCGCGGACCGGAGCGTGAACCTTAGGCGGCTGCAGTATTTCGTGAAGATCGTCGACACCGGCAGCCTGACACGGGCCGCCGACGTGCTGCTCATCGCCCAGCCCGCGCTCAGCCAGCAGCTCGCCACGCTGGAGCGCGAGGCCCGCCAGAAGCTGCTGATGCGCACCAAGCGCGGCGTCGTGCCGACCGAGGCCGGAAGGGTGCTCTACCGCCACGCGCAGCTCATCCTGCGCCAATGCGAGCAGGCGCGCGCCGACATGCACGCCGCGGCGCAGGAACTGGCCGGCGCGGTCGCGGTCGGCCTCGCGCCCGGCACGGCGGCGGCGGGGCTCGCGCTGCCGCTGCTGCGGACGGTGCGCGCGCGGCATCCCGGCATCGTACTTTATCTGAACGAGACCTATGGCAGCACGCTGTCCGAGCTCGTCATGAACGGCCGGATGGATTTCGCTGTGCTCTACGGCGGCAAGGCCGCGATGCATGGCCTGAGCTTCGTGCCGCTGCTGAAGGAGCGGCTCTGCGTGGTGGGGCCGGACCGCATGCCGGCGCCCGCGGCGGAGGTCCCCGTCCGCGACCTAGCCGACGTCGATCTCTTCGTCGCACGCCCCTACAACGTGGTCCGGCGCATGGTGGACGAGGCGTTCGCCGCCAACAGCATGACCCCGCGCGTGGTCGCCGAGATCGAGTCCGACAGCACGCTGAAGCAGGTGATCGCCGAGGGCCTGGGCGCGACGATCCTGCCGGAATCGATGGCGCGGCAGGTCGTGGCCTCCTGCGCGGCCTGGCAGCGCCGTATCGTCGATCCCGTGATCGAGGCGCCGCTCGCGCTCTGCCTGTCCGACCATCTTCCCCTATCGGAGCCGGCGCAGGCCGTGAAGCAGATCGTGCTGGAGCTGATCGAGGAGATGGCGCCGGCGCGGAACGGCGTCGCCGAGACGCGGCTTGCGTCATAAGCATGTCTTATCGGGCTAAACTCAATCCGTCTTGGCCATCCTGTCGGGACCGGAGATAGCCTTGCGCTTCGATCATCGGCCGGCGGGGCATGGAGCTCGACAGGATCAAGGCGTTCATCGACGCGATGGCGGCCTCCGACCTCGCGGAGATGACCTTCAGCGAAGGCGGCTGGACGCTGCGCCTGACGCGCGGGGCCGTGCACCGTGACGAGGCCGCGCCGGTGCCGTCGGCGTCCGCGCCGCGGCGTCCCGCTGCGCCGGACCGCGAGCCGCGCCTCGCGTCGAGACCGAAGCTAGCGGCCGCGACCGAGGCGGAGATCCGGTCGCCAATGCCCGGGATCGTCTATCTCCGCCCCGCCCCAGACAAGCCGGACTTCGTGTCCGCTGGCGCCCGCATCGCGCCGGGCGCGGTGATCTGCATGGTCGAGGCGATGAAGACCTTCCTCGAGGTCCGCGCCGATCGCGGCGGACTGGTCGACGCCATCCTCGTTGCCTCGGGCGACGAGGTGGAGCTCGGGCAGCCGCTGATGCGGATCGGGTGAGCGCGATGTTCGACAGCGTCCTCATCGCGAACCGCGGCGAGATCGCGCTCCGCGTCCAGCGGGCATGCCGCGCGCTGGGGTTGCGCACCGTCGCGGTGTTCTCCGAGGCCGATCGCGACCTGCCGCATGTCGCACTCGCCGACGTCGCGCTCTGCATCGGGCCGGCGTCAGCCACGCGCAGCTATCTCGACCAGGCGGCGATCCTCTTCGCGGCAAAGGCGTCGGGCGCGGGCGCGGTCCATCCGGGCTACGGCTTCCTCTCGGAGAACGCGGCCTTCGCCGAGCGGGTCGAGGCGGCGGGCCTCGTCTTCATCGGGCCGCGGCCCGACAGCATCCGCCTGATGGGCGACAAGATCGGGGCGAAGCGGGCGATGCGGGACGCCGGCGTGCCCTGCGTGCCGGGCGGCGACGACGCGCTGACGGGCGAGTTGGACGAGGCGCGCGTCGCCGCCGCGGCGATCGGCTATCCCGTCATCCTCAAGGCCGCCGGCGGCGGCGGCGGGCGCGGCATGCGGGTGGTCGCCGCCGACGGGAAACTGGCCGACGCGCTTGCCGTGACGACCGAGGAAGCGCGGCGCGCCTTCGGCGACGGCCGCGTCTATGTCGAGAAGTTCCTGGCGCATCCCCGGCATGTCGAGATCCAGGTGATCGCCGACGCGCATGGCAACGCCGTCTGGCTCGGCAGCCGTGACTGCTCCCTGCAGCGGCGGCACCAGAAGGTGGTGGAGGAAGCGCCGGCGCCGGGCCTCGCCGCCGATCTGGTGGACGCGATCGGCCAGGCCTGCGTCGAGGCCTGCCAGCGCATCGGCTATCGCGGCGTCGGCACCTTCGAGTTCCTGGTGGAGGACGGCGCCTTCCACTTCATCGAGATGAACACGCGCCTGCAGGTCGAGCATCCCGTGACCGAGATGACGGCCGGGCTCGACCTCGTGCAGTTGCAGCTGCGCGTCGCAATGGGCGAGCGCCTGCCCATCGCGCAGGAGGACGTGGTTTCCCGCGGCCACGCCATCGAATGCCGCATCAACGCGGAGGACCCGACGAGCTTCGCCCCCTCGCCCGGCCTGATCGCCGCGTGGTCGGCGCCGGGCGGGCCGGGCATCCGCATCGATACGCATGCCTCGGCGGGCTATCGCATGCCCGCGCATTACGACTCGCTTCTCGCGAAGCTGATCGTGCATGGCGACAGCCGGGCGGATGCGCTCGCGCGGCTGCGCGTGGCGCTCGACGAGATGCGCGTGGGCGGCATCGCGACCAATCTCGCCCTGCATCGGCGCATCCTCCGCGACGACGGATTCGTCGCGGGCGGCGTCGACATCCACCACCTCGAACGGCTCATGGCGGCGCGATGAGCGAAGAACCCACCGTCAGCCTGCTCGGCACCACCGCGCTGTTGTTCGAGGCGCCGGGCGGGACCACGCTGGCGACGCAGCGCCGCATCTGGGCGCTGGCGCGCGAGGCCGCGGGATGGCCGGACGTCGGCGAGGCCGTGCCGGGGATGAACAACCTGATGGTCACCTTCGCCCGGCCGCAGCGCGACTGGACGCCGGTGGCGGCGCGGCTGCTTGCGGCCTGGGCGGGGGTCGAGCCGCTGCCGCTGGACGGACGCTGCGTCGAGTTGCCGGTGGTCTATGGCGGCGAAGGCGGTCCGCACATGGCCGACGTCGTCGCGCATACCGGCCTCAGTCCCGACGAGGTCGCGGAGATCCACGCCGCGCCGACCTACCCCGTCTTCGCCGTTGGAAGCCATCCCGGCTACTGCTACCTCGGCGGGATGGATCCGCGGATCGCGACGCCGCGACGCCGGACGCCGGTGCTGCGCATCCCGGGCGGCGCGGTGTCGATCGGCGGCTCGCAGACCGGCGTGTCGGCCTCTCCCGGCCCCAGCGGCTGGAACACGATCGGCTCGACCGACATGGTCTTCTTTGACGTGGACCGCACGCCGCCCACGCTGCTGCAGCCCGGCGACAGCGTCCGCTTCCGCATCCTGCGGGTGCTGCGATGATCGAGATCCTGACGCCCGGCGCGCTCGCCACCGTGCAGGACCTTGGCCGCACCGGCGCACTGGGCTGGGGCGTCGGCGTGTCCGGCGCGATGGACGGCATGGCGCTCGCCGCAGGCAACATCCTGCTCGGCAACGCCGAGGACGCGGCGGCGATCGAGATCCCGGTCTTTCCCTTCCGCCTACGCTTCGCGACCGCCGCCGTCGTCGCGGTGACCGGCGCGAACGCCGCGGTCTCGCTGAACGGGCGCAGGATCCTGCCGTGGTGGGCGGCGCAGGCGGAAGCGGGCGACGTGCTGGAGATCGGGCCGCCCGGGCCCGCGGCCTGGCGCGCCGGCCGCGCCTATCTCTGCGTGGCGGGCGGGCTCGCGGTCGCGCCGGTGCTGGGCTCGCGGTCTACTCAGCTGCGCGGCGCCTTCGGCGGCCATGAGGGAAGGCCGCTGTGCGAAGGCGATCGCCTGCCGCTCGGGGCGCAGCCGTTTCGGGCTGCGTGCGCCGATTGCGGCCTGGTGCCGCCGGCACTCGACCTGCCGCTGGAGGCCGAGGGCATTGCCGCGGTGCGCGCGCTGCCGGCCGCGGAGCATGACCGCTTCACCGCGGCCGCGCTCGACGCCTTCTGGAACGAGCCCTGGAAGGTCACGCCGCAGAGCGACCGCTACGGCTTCCGCCTGGCGGGGCCGATCCTGGAGCTGCTGGCGCCGATGGAGTTGCGCTCCCACGGCATCGTGCCGGGCGTCGTGCAGGTGCCGCATGGCGGCCAGCCCATCGTGCAGATGCGCGACGCGCAGCCTTCCGGCGGCTATCCCAAGATCGCGACCGTGATCGAGGCCGATCTCTGGCGGCTCGGCCAGGCGCCGATCGGCAGCCGCATCCGCTTCATCCGCACCAATTGGGAGGAAGCAGTGGAGGCGCTGGATCGGAACAAGGCATGGCTCGCGGAGGCGCGCCGCCTGGTCGATCTGCGCCGCCTGCAGGAGCGCGCGGCATGAAGCTCGACGCCACGCTCGTCGCGACACTGTCGCGCTGGCTCGACGCGACGGACATCGACGGGCTGGAGCTGTCGGGGCCCGAGGGTGCGCTGACGCTTGGCCGCGCGGGCGCCGCACGGATTGCGGACGCCGCGCCCCGCCAAGCCGCCGCGCCGGTCGCGATCGCAGCGCCGTCGCCGGGCGTCTTCCTCGACCGGCATCCCCTGGCCGCCCACCCCTTCGCGGAAACCGGCGACGAGGTGGCGGAAGGCGAGCCGCTTGCCTGCCTGCAGGTCGGCGCGCTGCTCATCCCCGTTCGCGCGCCGGGCGCCGGCATCGTCGCGGAGCGCCTGGCCGAGCCCGGCACGCTCGTCGGCTACGGCACGCCCCTCTTCCGCCTTCACTCCCTGGCCCACGGGGAGCCCGCATGAAGCTCGACATCAACGCCGATCTCGGCGAGGGCTTCGGCCCCTGGACCATGGGCGACGACGCCGCGCTGCTCGACGTCGTGACCTCCGGGAACCTGGCCTGCGGCTTCCATGCCGGCGACCCGCTCATCATGCGGCGAACGGTCGAGATGGCGAAGGCGCGCGGCGTCGACATCGGCGCGCATGTCGGCTTCCCCGACCGGCAGGGCTTCGGCCGCCGCCCGATGCAGGTCGAGATCCCGGAACTCGCCGCCATGGTGGTCTATCAGCTCGGCGCGCTCGCGGGGATCGCGCGCGCGGCCGGGGCACGCATGACGCATATGAGCTTCCACGGCGCGCTCGGGAACATGGTGGCGGCGGACCGCGCGCTGGCCTTCCCGCTGCTCGAGGCCGTGGCGGCGTTCGACGCCTCGCTGACGATCCTGACCTCCTCGAGCGTCGCGATCGAGGGCGCGGCCGCCGAGCTCGGCCTCGGCACGGCCATCAGCTTCCTCGCCGACCGCGCCTATGGCGATGACGGGCTCCTCGTGCCGCGCAGGCTGCCCGGCGCCGTCATCCACGACCGGCAGGCCGTGCTGGAACGCATCCTGCGGCTGCTGCGCGAGGGCTGCGTGATCACCGCGAGCGGCACGCGCCTGCCGACCCAGGCCCGCTCGATCCTCGTCCATGGCGACACGCTGGGCGCGGTCGACCTTGCGCGCGCGATCCGCGCGGCGATCGTCGCGGAGGGCGGCCAAGTGGTCCCGCTGTCTCGCCTGGACGCCGAGGCCGACGGCCATAAGAGCACCTTATCCCGCCAAACCGAAACCGTCTTGGCCGGCCCGCTTCCGCCTCGGGTAGCGTGAGCGGCGAGAGAGGAAGCGCATGCCGTTTTCCGATTACAGGATAGCCCTCGTCACCGGCGCCTCTTCCGGCATCGGCGCCGCAATCGTGCGGCGCTTCCGGCGCGAGGGGCTCGCGGTGCACGCCGTAGCGCGCAACGCCGATGCGCTGACCTCGCTCGCCGCGGGGACCGGCTGCATCGCTCATGCAATGGACGTCGCGGACCTGCCCGCCATCACGCGCCTCGTCGCCTCGACCGAGATCGACGTCCTGGTGAACAACGCCGGCGTGGACCGCCCGCGAAAGTTCCTGGATGCCGAGGGCGACGACATTGACACCCTGGTGGACGTCAACCTGCGCGCCGTCCTGCATCTCTGCCGGCTGGTCGTGCCCGGCATGGTCGCGCGGGACCGCGGCCATGTCGTCAACATCAGCTCCATCGCGGGAGCTTATAATTTCGGCGGCAACTCCACCTACCACGCCACCAAGGCGGCGGTGAGCATGCTATCCCGCCAGCTCCGCATCGACGTCTTCGGCAAGCGCGTCCGCGTCACCGAGATCTGCCCTGGCCGCGTCGCGACCGACATCTTCGCCCATGTCCATGGCGACACGCCGGAGACGCGGGCCAAGTTCATCGAGGGCTACGAACTGCCCGAGGCATCGGACGTCGCCGACGCCATCGCCTTCGCGATCGCGGCGCCGGTCGCGGTGAACATCGGCCATCTCGAGATCACGCCGACGCTCCAGGTGCCCGGCGGGCTTTCGACCGCCCGCCCGTCATCCCCGCCTCCGGCCGGCTGAGGCGACGATGTCCGGCTTCGACGTCATGGCGATCCTGTCGAAACCGGAGTTCGCCTGGCTGCTCGTCCATGGCGTCCAGATGACGCTCGTCGTCTTCGCGGGATCCTGGCTGCTCGCGATGAGCCTGGCGGCCGTCCTGCTCGGCGTCCGCATGCTACCCTCCCGCGTCGCCGAGGGCGGCGTCGCCGCCTACATCTCCTACCACCGCAATGTGCCGACGCTGGTGCAGCTGATGTTCTGGTACTTCGGCATCGCGAGCCTGCTGCCGCCGGACGTGCAGTTCTCGCTCGCCGACCACAACAGCGAGGCGGTCTTCGCCATCATCGCGCTGGGTCTCTGCCAGGCCGCCTATTTCAGCGAGGATCTGCGATCCGGCCTGCGCGCCGTGCCGAAAGGCCAGTGGGAAGCGTCGCGCGCCCTGGGTCATTCCTACATCGGCGCGATGCGCTGGGTGCTGATGCCGCAAGCCGTCCGCAACGCCGGCCCGGCGATCGTCAACCACACGGTCTCGCTGTTCAAGAACAGCAGCCTCGCCATGGCGATCGGCGTGTCGGAGCTGCTGCACGTCGTCAAGGAGATCGAGAGCCGCACCTTCCGCGCCTTCGAGGCCTATCTGCTGGGCACGCTGATCTACCTCGCCTGCACGCTGCTGCTGATGGCCTTTGGCGCCTGGCTCGAACGGCGCAACCGCGCGATGCGGCCGGTCGCATGACGATGCTGTCCACCATCGTCGGCATCGTGCAGGACAACTGGCTCCTGCTGCTGATCGGCCAGTATCCGAACGGGCCGCTGGGGGGCATCGCGGCTACGCTGATCCTGTCGGTGCTGGGCATCGCCTGCGCCTTCCCGCTCGGCGTGGCGATGGCGCTGGCGAGCCTGTCGCCGTGGCGGGCGCTGCGGCTTCCCGTCTTCGCCCTGGTCTACCTCGCGCGCGGCATTCCGCTGCTGCTGATCATCCTCTGGGTCTATTTCCTGCTGCCGCTGCTGATCGGGCACAGCGTGCCGGGCTTTGTGACGATGCTGGTGACGCTCGCGATCTACGAGGCGGCCTTCATCAGCGAGATCGTGCGCAGCGGCATCCAGGCGCTGCCGAAGGGCCAGATGGAGGCGGCGCGCTCGCTCGGCCACGGCCATCTCGGCGCGATGCGCTGGGTGATCCTGCCGCAGGCGCTGTTCAACACGATCCCGAGCATCCTCAGCCAGTTCGTCTCCACCATCAAGGAGACGACGCTCGGCTACATCATCAACGTGCCGGAACTGACCTTCGCGGCGGGGCAGATCAACAACCGCCTGATGATCAAGCCCTTCGAGGTCTATGCGATCCTGGCGATCGCCTACTTCGTGGTGTGCTGGACGCTGACCTGGCTGGTGCATGTGCTGGAGCGTCGGATCGCGGCGAGCCGCACGCAGCAGCCAGCCGCGGTGGCGCCCCCGTCCTTCCTGACGCCGCGACCGGGAGAGGCCTGAGCGATGAGCGCATCCCGCGACGAGATGATCGGCTTCAGGGGCGTCAATAAGTTCTACGGCCCGCTCGCCGCCCTGGTGGACGTCACGGAATCCGTCGGCCGGGGGGAGGTCGTGGTGGTCTGCGGCCCGTCGGGATCGGGCAAGTCCACCCTGATCCGCACCGTCAATCGGCTGGAGGAGATCCAGTCCGGATCGATCTTCTTCGACGGACGCGACGTGCACGCGAAGATGAGCAGCGCGCAGCTCAATCACCTGCGTGGGCGAATCGGCTTCGTCTTCCAGAGCTTCAACCTCTTCCCGCATCTCTCGGCGCTGGAGAACGTGATGCTCTCGCCGATGAAGGTGAACGGGACGGCGCGGGCAGAGGCGCGGGAGAAGGCGCTGGCCCTGCTCGACCGGGTGGGGCTGTCGGCGAAGCGCGATGCCTTCCCGGGACAGCTTTCCGGCGGCCAGCAGCAGCGCGTGGCGATCGCCCGCGCGCTGGCGATGGAGCCGCCCGCCATGCTTTTCGACGAGCCGACCAGCGCCCTCGACCCCGAGATGGTGACCGAGGTGCTGACCGTCATGCGCGGCCTCGCCCAGGACGGGATGACCATGATGTGCGTGACCCACGAGATGGGCTTCGCGCGCGACGTGGCCGATCGCGTCTGGTTTATGGACGAGGGCCGCATCGTCGAGACCGCGCCGCCGGAAGATTTCTTCGGCCGCCCCCAGCATCCACGCGCGCAACGCTTCCTGTCGGAGCTGCGCACGAGGTGAACCGAATCTGCAACGGCTAGAGGAGAACGGACATGAAGACGCGTAGATCGATGCTGGCCCTGGGGCTTGTCGCCCTCGGGGTCACCGCGGCGCCGCCAGCCAAGGCGGACCAGCTTGCCGACATCATGCAGCGGCGGGAGCTGCGCTGCGCGACCTTCGCCGACGTGCCGCCCTTCGCCGCGCCGGATCCGCGCACGCGCGAGATGGTCGGCCACGACGTCGATCTCTGCCGTGCCATCGCGCGCCGCTGGGGCGTGCAGGCCCGCATCACGCCGGTCTCGGTCGAGGCGCGCGTGCCGGAAGTCCGGCTCGGCCGCGTCGACCTGACCATCGCGAACCTCGCCTATACGCTGAGCCGCGCGGAGCAGGTCCAGTTCAGCGATCCCTACTATCTCGCGAAGGAAATGCTCGCCGTCCGCGCCAACGATCCTGGCCGCACGCGTGCGGACTATACCGGCCGACGCCTCGCCTCGACGCGTGGGTCGACCTCGGAACTCGCGATCCGCATGAACAACTCCGAGCCGCTGACCTTCGCGGACACCGGATCCGCCTTCATGGCAGTCCAGCAGAACCGCGCCTTCGGCATCGTGGCCAACACGATGACGATCACCAAGATCGTCAACGACTCGCAGACCCAGGGCATTCCGATGCGCATGATCGCCGAGCCGATGGCCTTGCAGCCGATCGGCATCGGGATGAAGCGCGACGAGCCTGCAATGCTCGCGCGGGTGAACGAGACGCTGCAGGCGATGGAGGCGGACGGCGAGCTGACCGCGATCTGGAACCGATGGCTCGGTCCCGACACCGAGTTCAAGATGGAGCGCACCGATCGCGTGACGCCCTTCTCGCAGCTGCAGTTCACGCCGCTGCCCTGAAGCGCACCCGTCCGGCCGGGGCCACTTGTGCACCGGCCGGACGGGAATAGGCTGCACCGGCCTGCACACCGGCGCATGGCCGGACGGGGAAGGGAACGACATGAAGCGACGCGACCTCATGCGGGGCGCCGCGGCTGCGACAGCGGCGCTCGTCGCCCCGTGCCTAGCCGCGGCCCAGGGCAGCCGCGCGCTGCGCTTCGTGCCGCACACCGAGCTCGTCGTGCTCGATCCCACCTGGAGCAACCCGCTCGTCACGCGTAACCACGCCTTCCTGGTCTTCGACACGCTGTTCGGCCAGGACGACGCCTATCGCGCGCGGCCGCAGATGCTCGAAGGCTTCGTGGTAGAGAATGATGGCCTGCGCTGGATGCTGACGCTGCGCGAGGGGTTGCGCTTCCACGACGGGGAGAGGGTGCTGGCCCGCGACGCCGTGGCGAGCATTAGGCGCTGGAGCCGTCGGGATCCCTTTGGCCAGGCGCTGATGGCTGCGACCGACGAGCTGTCGGCGCCGGACGACCGGACCATCGTCTTCCGCCTGAAGAAGCCCTTCCCGCTGCTGCCGGACGCGCTGGGCAAGACGAGCGCGATGATGCCCGCGATCATGCCGGCGCGGCTGGCCGAGGGCGATCCGAACCGGGCGGTCCCGGAACTCGTCGGCAGCGGCCCGTTCCGCTTCAAGGCCGACGAGCGGCTGGCCGGCGACCGCGCAGTGTATGAGCGGTTCGCCGCCTATGTGCCCAACCCGAATGGCCCTACCCAGGGCACAGCCGGGCCCAAGGTCGCGCACTTCGACCGCATCGAGTGGAAGATGATGCCCGATGCCTCCACCGCCGCGTCGGCCCTGCGCACCGGCGAGGTGGATTGGTGGGAGATGCCGCCGCCCGACAACCTGCCGCTCCTGCGCCGGTCGCGCGGAATCGTCGTCGACATGATCGACCCGACGGGCCAGATACCGACCTTCCGCATCAACCACCTCCATCCGCCCTTCGACAATTCTGCCATCCGCCGCGCGCTGCTGGGCGCGGTGGACCAGCGCGACGTGGTGATGGCGATCGCGGGCGACGACCGCGATCTCTGGCGCACCGGCGTCGGCTTCTTCACGCCGGGCTCGCCGCTGGCGAGCGACGACGGCCTGGAGGCGCTGCGCGTCCGCCCACCGGAACAGGTGCGGCGCGACCTGCTCGCGGCCGGTTATGACGGCACGCCGGTGCTGTTCATGGTCTCCGCGGACAGCCCGATGAACAACGCGACGGGCCAAGTCGTGGCGGATGCCTTCCGCCGCTGCGGGCTGAACATCGACTACACGGCGCTCGACTTCGGCACGGTGGTGCAGCGGCGCCTGAAGCCGGAGCCGGTCGCGCAGGGCGGCTGGAACGGCTACTGCTCCGGCGCGTCGGGGATCGAGCAGATGCTGCCGGCGACGCACCTGATGCTGCGCGGCAACGGCATGACGGGCCCGAACATCGGCTGGCCCACCAGCGCCGAGATCGAGCGCCTGCGCGCCGCCTGGTTCGACGCGCCGGATCTGCCAGCGCAGCAGGTGCTCGCCCGGCAATTGCAAAGCCAAGCCCTGATCGACGTGCCCTATGTCCCGCTGGGCCAGGTGCTGCAGCCCAGCGCCTATCGCAGCGACATCAAGGACGTGCTGCGCGGCATGCCGCTGTTCTGGAACGTCCGGCGCGGCTGACTGCACGAAGCAGGTCTTTGCCGTGAGGGCTTTCGTTATAGGCCGATGCAGGCGTCGACTAAGCGACTGTTTAGACACGAAGTTCGGGATGCGGGGACCCGCATCGGCTTATGCCGAACGGCACCGGTACTTCCGGACGAAGCGCCGAGGTGCCGCGCTCCGATACGTAAAACGACAACCCGAAAGGGCTACTGGGAACCAGAAGCGGATTTCGGCTCCGGCCGCCCGAATGTCCGAAGCCTGATTTCACTCAAGACCTCCTTGCGAACACGCCGGACTTGTCCCACCCAAGCCTCGGGCCAAGCAGACGCCGTCACCGTCAGACAGGCGTCGAACGCGGCCACCGCCTCCTCCAGCCGCGCCGTCCCCGCCTCGCGCGACCCGAGCACCGAGAGCGCGTTGCCGAGGTTCATCTGCGCCCTAGCCCACTCGAGCGGCACGCGCGCGCGCGTCAGCTCCTCCAGCGCCGCCCGATAGGCCGCCACCGCCGTCTCCAGCCGCGCCGTCCCTGTCTCGCGCGACCCGAGCACCAAAAGCGCGGTGCCTAGGTTCATCTGCGCCTTAGCCCACTCGAGCGGCACACGCGCGCGCGTCAGCTCTTCCAGCGCCGCGCGGTAGGCCGTCACCGCCGCCTCCAGCCGCGCCGTCCCCGCCTCGCGCGACCCGAGCACCCGCAGCGCACCGCCGAGATTCATCTGCGCCCTCGCCCACTGCAGCGGCACGCGCTCGCGCGTCCACTCCTCCAGCGCCGCCCGGTATGCCGTCGCCGCCTCGTCCAGCCGTGCCGTCCCCGCCTCGCGCGACCCGAGCACTTGGAGGGCGTTGCCGAGGTTGTTCTGCGTTGTTGCCCAGTCGAGCGGCACGCGCGTGCGCGTCCTCTCCTCCAACGCCGCCCGGTAGGCCGCCACCGCCTCCTCCAGCCGCGCCGTCCCCGCCTCACGCTCCCCGAGCACCTGCAGCGCATTGCCAAGGTTGTTCTGCGTCATTGCCCAATCGAGCGGCACGCGCTCGCGCGTCCGCTCCTCGAGTGCCGCCCTGTAGGCCGCCACCGCCGCTTCCAACCACGCCGTCCCCGTCTCGCGCGCCCCGAGCGCCTGGAACGCATTGCCGAGGCTGTTCTGCGTCATCGCCCAGTGCAGCGGCACGCGCTCGCGTGGCTGCTCCTCCAGGGCCGCCCGGTAAGCCGCCACCGCCTCGTCCAGCCGCGCCGTCCCGGTCTCACGCTCCCCGAGCGCGAGAAGCGCATTGCCGAGGTTCATCTGCGACCTCGCCCACTGCAGCGGCACACGCGCGCGCGTCCGCTCCTCCAGCGCTGCCCGGTAGGCCGCTACCGCCTCCTCCAGCCGCGCTGTCCCCGCCTCGCGCTCCCCGAGCGCCTGGAGTGCACTGCCGAGGTTGTTCTGCGTCGTCGCCCAGTCGAGCGGCACGCGCTCGCGTGTCCACTCCTCCAGCGTCGCCCGATAGGCCGCTACCGCCTCCTCCAGCCGCGCTGTCCCCGCCTCACGCTCCCCGAGCGCCCAGAGCGCAGTCCCGAGGTTGTTCTGCGTCATCGCCCAATCGAGCGGCGCGCGCGCGCGCGTCCTTTCCTCCAGCGCCGCCCGGTAGGCCGCCACCGCCTCCGCCAGCCGCGCCGTCCCCGCCTCGCGCGACCCAAGCATCTGGAGCGCATTGCCGAGGTTGTTCTGCACCGTCGCCCATAGGAGCGGCACGCGCGGGCGCGTCCACTCCTCCAGCGCCGCCCGGTAGGCAGCCACCGCCTCCTCCAGCCGCGCCGTCCCCGCCTCACGCTCGCCGAGCGCCCAGAGCGCGTTGCCGAGGTTATTCTGCGTCGCTGCCCAGTCGAGTGGCGCGTGCGTGCGCGTCCGCTCGTCCAGCGCCGCCCGGAAGGCCGCTACCGCCTCCTCCAGCCTCCACGTTCCCGGCTCGCGCTCCCCGAGCACCAGGAGCGCATTGCCGAGGTTGTTCTGCGTCGCTGCCCAGTCGAGCGGGTCAGCAGCGCGATCGGACGCACGGACGAGGGTGCGGTAGCGCTCGATGGCCAACGCAGCAGCCCGGTTGTCACCGCGCTCGGACCCCTGCTCGTAAAGTGCGTTCGCCTCCTTCTGCCGATACGCGCGGCGGTCCTCTTGGCGCGTCGTGGGGACCTTGCTGGCCGCCTCGGCATAATGCCCGGCCGCCTCAGCATAGCGCAGCCGGGTCATCGCCACATCACCACGACGGCCATCCGCCTCCGCCGCCCGCAACCAGCGCCGCTCGGCAGCCATCTGCGCATCGCGCGCCAACTGCTCCGCCTGGCGCGCCGCCGCCGCCTCACGCTCGCTCGCCCGAAGCAGCAGCGCGTCCGCCTCGTCATAGCGACCCGCGTCGATCGCTGCGCGCGCCTGCCGGGCCAACTCGGCCGCGGCCGGATCATCGGTGTCGAGCACCGACCATCGTTCCACGAGGGCCCGATGCCGTGCCGCGACCTCGCCCAGCTTGAGCGGGATCTGCTCGGGGGGCACGTCACTCTCGCCGACGATGCGGAAGAAGCCGATCACCGCCTCCCGCGTGAAGCCAAGCTGCGCACCAAGCTCTGCCGCCCTCGCCTCCGCCCGCGCCCGTGCCTCGGCGCCCACCGCGATCTGCTGCGAGAAGACCTCCACCAGCCGGATCTGTTCGGCCGGGGGCAGGCCGATGGTGATCGGGCTGTTCTCGATGCGCCCTGCAGCCACGCCGCCCGGCGCCTCGATCCGCATCTGCGCGAGGACAGGCTCGGGCGCGACGGCCAGCAGGCAAGGAAAGAGCAGGCAGAGCGGCAGGCGGGCGCTCATCGCGGCGTCGCCGGGGCCGCCGGCGGGTTCACGGTGATCGGGCTGTTCGTGATGGTGTTGGCCCCTACGCCTCCTGGGGCGCTGATCGTGGTCTGCCCGCCCTGGCCCTGCCCTGGTGCCAGGTCCGGTGTGTAGACGAAGGTCAGCACGAAGAGGGCGAGTGCGCCGCCGGCACGGATGGCAAGGCCTCCGCCCTTCCAGCCTAGCTCGAGGAAGCCGGGGATGGTCGCGCCGAGCACGGCGACTGCGAAGCTGAGCACCACCCGAACCACGAAGAAGATCTGCTCGGAGGCGAAGGGCTCGTTGCGCACCGCCAAAAACACCGCCAAGCCGACCGCCACCAGGGCTGCGAGCATCGCCGCAGCGCGATCGAACCAGAACCCTGTGCCCGCTTGACGGGCCGTTGCCCTCGCCATCGGCTGTTCCCTCCGTCTAACAGGGCAGCCTACCAAAGAAGCGGGAAGCACAGCGCAAAGCATCTTAGGGTGTGCGGCGCGCGATCTCTACCGGTGGCGATCGCGGCTTGCATCCCGAGACATACTTGTCGTTGAGGCAGGTGTATTCGGCCGAATAGATGCTACACCTTCGGTTGATAGCCCGTGCCGGGGTGTCAACGGACAGATAACATCCTTGCTCGCCTCCTGGCGGGCAACCCCCAAGGGCTGACGACCCAGGATGCGGCCCGCCTAATCGGCCACGACACCACCTTCGTTGCGGCGGCACTGGCCCGGCTCGCAAACGGAGAGCAGGTGGCGTTCCGCGGCGACCGGCGCTCGGTCGAAGCGGTGGACGTCCCGCTCACCGTCGATCACCATAGCGTGCCGGCTTTCGGAGGAGGCGTATCCGTGACCCGTCGTGACGCGCTTCTCGCCTCGGCGCTGGCCGGCCTCGCGAGGCCGCTTGCCGCGCAAGGCCAGTCCGAGGCCTTTGCGTCGCGTCCGATCCGCCTGGTAGTGCCCTTCCCGGCCGGCGGCATCAGCGACGTCCTCGCCCGCGCCGTGGCGGACGCGCTGACGCCTCGCCTCGGGCAGCCCGTCGTCATAGACAACCGGCCCGGCGCCGGCGGCAACCTCGGCGCGGAATTCGTCGCGCGCGCCACGCCCGATGGCTACACGCTGCTCGCCGCCGGGCCGCCGTGATGGGAGTCGCCAAGGCGCTGTACCAGCGGCTGAACTACGATCCGGACGCGGATTTCGTGCCGATCGGCGTGCTTGGCGCCGTGCCGAACGTGCTGGTGATCAACGCGCGCTCGCTGCCGGACCCGTCGCTGGCGGGCCTGATCGCCGCGGCAAAGGCGCGGCCCGGTGCGCTGACCTATGCCTCGAGCGGGAGCGGTTCGGTCACCCATCTCCTCGGGGAGCTGTTCTCCGCCGAAGCCGGCATCCAGCTGTTGCACGTGCCGTATCGCGGCAACGCGCAGGCCATGTCCGACCTCGTCGGCGGGCAGGTGAACATGCTGTTCGATGCCGTCGCGACGTCCCTGCCGCTGATCCAGGCCGGCGGCGTCCGCGCGCTCGGCGTCACCTCGCGCGAGCGGGTATCGGAGCTGCCGCATGTACCGAGCCTGGTGGAACTCGGCATGCCCGACATGCATGCGCCGAGCTGGACCGCCGTCTACGCCCCTGCGGGGGCGCCGCAGCCGGTGCCCACCGGCGACCTACTACCGCTGGTATGAGCGCCACCTGAGCGGCGGGCCGGAGGCACTGGCCGACAGGCCCTCGCGGCCCAATCGCGTCTGGAACCGCATCCCCGACGATGTCCGCAGCCGCATCGTCGATCTGGCACTCGCCGAGCCCGAGCTGTCGCCGCGCGAGTTGGCGGTGCGGTTCACCGACGCCTAGCGGTACTTCATCTCGGAAGCCTCGGTCTATCGCCTGCTCAAGGCGCAAGACCTGATCACCGCCGCCGCCATGGCACCGAGCTGCCTCACCCAGCCCGGCGTGAGGGTGGAGCATTCGACCGCCAGCGCGCCGGCCGGCATGCCCGACAGCGCGCCAGTACCCGGCCGGGTCCAGACATCTCGGGAGGCCTCGTCGTCGCGCAGCATCGCCATCACGATGTCGGCGCCCGCGGCCGCCTCGGCCGGCGTGGCCACGACCCGGGCCCCCACGACGGCCAGCGCCGCTGTCGCTTCCGGCGTGCGGTTCCACACCGTTACCAGGTGGCCTGCCGTGAGAAGGCGCCCCGCCATGCGCGACCCCATCGCGCCGAGGCCAAGGAAGCCGATCCGTGCGAGCCCGTCCGTGCTCATCGCATGCTCCGTCTGATGCGGGTGCCACCATGCGCAGGGCGGCGCGGCCCGGACACGCTGTGCGACGCACGGGTCCCGTGCGAGGCTTGCAGCAATGGACACTGAGACCCTCCGCATCTTCGCCGAGGTCGCGCGGCTTGGCAGCTTCGCGGCGGTAGCGCGGGCGCGCGAAACAGAGCCCTCCACCATCTCGCGCGCCGTCGCGGCGCTGGAGGCCGGGATCGGGGTCCCGCTGCTGCAGCGCTCCACCCGTCGCCTCGCGCTGACGGAGGCCGGCCATGCCTATCTCGCGCGGGCCGCGCGCGTGATCGAGGAGCTGGACCGCGCGGCGGAGGACGCGACGGCGACCACGGGCGGGCCAGCGGGGACGCTGCGTCTGACGGCCTCGGTCGCCTTCGGCCAGCGCTGTGTCGTGCCCCTGCTGCCGTCTCTCCGCGCTGCCCATCCGGCGTTGCGCCTGGAGCTGCTGCTGAGGGACGGCGTGCTGGATCTGGTCGCCGAGCGTGTGGACCTGGCCATCCGCCTGGCGCCGCGTGTCAGCGGCGATGTCGTCGCGGCGCGGCTGATGCCGACGCGCTACCGCGTCGTGGCGAGCCCGGCCTACCTGCGTGACGCGCCGCCGCTGGCCGAGCCCTCTGACCTGGCGCGGCATCGCTGCCTTCTCTCCGCGCTGCCCGACTACCGCGCGCGCTGGCGGTTCCGGCGCGGCTCGGCCGCCGTGACCGCCGTCGAGGTGGCAGGCGACCTCGCGACGACGAATGCGCTGGCGCTGCGCGATTGCGCCCTGGCGGGCATGGGGCCTGCGCTGCTGGCGGACTGGCTGGTCGGCGCGGACCTCGCCGCCGGCCGGCTGGTGGATCTGCTGCCCAACTGGCGCGCTGCGGCGACGGAGTTCGAGACGGCAGCCTGGCTCGTGTACCCGACGCGCGCCTTCCTGCCGGCGAAGGTGCGCGCGGTCATCGATTTTCTGCGCCGGCATCTTCCCGCGGCAGCCGGCGCGGCATGACGCGTCAGCCGTCGCGTCCGGCCTGCAGCGCGGCCCAGATGCGTGCCGCCGTCGCGGGCTGGGTTTCCAGCCTGCCGCCGGCCCGCGCCAGGGCATCGTTCACCGCGTTCATGTAGGCGCCGATCGCGCCCATCGTGCCGCCTTCGGCCATGCCCTTGATGCCCGCCGGCGTGTGCGGATTGGGCGTGTCCATGTGACGCAGCTCGAAGGCGGGCAGGTCGGCGGCGCGGCCGATCGCGTAGTCCATGAAGCTCGCCGCCACCATCTGGCCGGAGGCGTCGTAGGCCGCGTGCTCCAGCGCCGCACCGGAAAGGCCCATGGCGACGGCGCCATGCGTCTGGCCGGCGACAACCATCGGGTTGATTAGCGTTCCCGCATCCTCCGCGGCGACGTAGCGGAGCAGCGCGCAGACGCCGGTCTCAGGGTCGATCTCCACCACGCAGGCATGCGCGCTGTTGCTGAAGGTCAGGTCGGGCGGGTCGTAGGCGAAGACCTCGTGCAGGCCGGGCGTCGTGCCGGCGGGCAGGCGCAGCGGATCGAGATGCGCGGTGCGGGCGATCTCGGGCAGCGTCAGCCCGGCAGGTTCCAGACCGCCGGCCACGCGCTGCATCACCATGCCGTTGCTGAGCTCCAGCCCGTCGGCGCTGTTGCGGCCAAGCAGCGCGGCCGCGATCGCCAGCAGCTTCGCCTTGAGGCGACCGGACGCGACGTAAAGCCCGCCGCCACCCGCCGCGGCGCCGCGGCTGCCGCGGCTGCCCATGCCATAGGGCGCGATGTCGGTATGGCCGAGCTGGACCAGAACATCGTCCGGCCTGCAGCCGAGGCCGGCCGCGACGGCCTGCGCCAGCGTCGTCTCGTAGCCCTGGCCCGAGCCCATCAACCCGCAGCTCGCCATTACGGCGCCGGAGGGCTCGATGCGTACGGACACCGCCTCATGGCCGGAACCGGGGATGCCGGCCGCCTTGTAGAAGGCCGAGCCATAGGTGGTGCTCTCCACCACGCTGCACAGCCCGATGCCGAGCAACCGGCGCGGCTCTGCACCCTGCCGGGCGCGCAGCGCGTCGTAGCCGATCGCCTGCGCCGCGGCCTCCAGCGTCGCGCGGGGTGTGATCGCCTCGTAGCGCTGGCCGGAGGCGCTGGTCCAGGGCAGGTCCTCGGGCGCGAGCGTGTTACGCCGGCGCAGCTCGAGCGGATCGAGGGAGAGGGCGCGCGCGATGGCGTCCATCGTGCCCTCCATGACCCAGGCCGCGATCGCCATTGGCGCGCGCATCGGGCCGGAGGGGCATTTGTTCGTCAGCCAGACCTTCGTCTCGTAGCCATAGTCGCGGAGCCGGTAGGGACCGGGGACGATGAGCGCGATCATCCGCGCGATGTAGTCGGCGGGGAAGAAGCACCAGGCGCCGAAATCCACCTCGATCGCGCAGCGCAGCGCGAGCAGTCGGCCGTCATCGGCGACAGCGGCGCGGGTCACGATGGTCTCCTCGCGCGCATGCAGGCTGGCGGTCAGGTTCTCGCCCCGCGTCTCGCGCCAGCGCACCGGGCGGCCCAGCAGGCGCGCCGCGGCGGCGCAGGCCAGCTCCTCGCGCATCGGCACGATCTTCTGGCCGAAGCCGCCACCCATCTCCGGCGAGACGACCGTGACCTGCCATTCGCGCAGCCCGAGCCGCGCGGCGAGCGCGGTGCGGTAGGGATGCGGCGCCTGCGTGCCGACCTCGAGCGTCAGGTGCTCCCGCCCCGCATCCCAGCGGGCGAGGCACCCGCGCGGCTCGAGCGGCGCATGGGTCTGGCGGTGCTGGCCGAAGCGCGCCTCCACCACCTGCGCCGCGCGTGCGAAGGCGGCGTCCAGCCCCGGCGTGGCGAAGCGCTGCTCGGCCACCAGGTTGGACGGCAGCGCCGGATCGACGAGCGCGGTGCCGCCGATGGCGTCCGCGACCGAGGCGACGGCCGGCAGCGGATCCCACTCGACGGCGACGAGCTCCGCCGCGTCCTCCGCCGCGCGGCGCGTGGTCGCCAGCACGACGGCGACCGGATCGCCGACGAAGCGCGCGCGGTCGGCCGGCATGGGCGGCGTCTCGACCGGCTGCAGGCCGGAGATCGGCGGCGCCAGGCGGAGCGTCGTCACCGCGCGCCCGATCGCGGCGCCGTCCAGCACGGCGACGACGCCCGGGACCACCAGCGCGGCCGAGAAGTCCATGCCGGCAATGCGCGTATGCGCATGCGGGCTGCGGACGAAGACCGCGTGCAGGGTGTTCGCCGGCGCCTCGATATCGTCCCCATAGGTGCCGAGCCCGCGCAGCAGCCGCGCATCCTCGCGACGCCGCAGCGGCTGGCCGAACGCGCCGGCCGGCGCGGCCGTGGCGTTCATGCCGCGAGCCGCTGGCCACTGGCGCGGTCAAACAGGTGCAGGCGCGCCGGGTCGAGACCGACTTCCAGCGCCTCGCCCTCGCGCACCGGCCACTCCTTCGGCACGCGCAGCACCATGGAGGAGTCGCCCGGCGCGCTCACCTCCACATGCGTCTCGGAGCCCAGCGGCGAGACGAGGTCCACGCGCGCCGCGATCCGCGCCGGCGCCTCGGCGGGACGCGCGATGTCCTCCGGCCGCAGGCCGAGCACGACCTCCTGCCCCGGGCGCGCGGCGGGGCGGGCCAAGGGAAGGCGCAGCTCGCCGCGGCGGAAGCCGCCGGCATCGTCGATCACGCCCTCCACGAGGTTCATCTGCGGGCTGCCGAGGAAGGTGGCGACGAAGACATTGGCCGGGCGGTCGTAGATGCCCGCGGGCGTGTCGAGCTGCTGGATGACGCCGCCTTTCATGACCGCGATCCGGTCGGCGAGCGTCATCGCCTCCGCCTGGTCGTGCGTGACATAGACGAAGGTCGCGCGCAGCCGGTGGTGCAGCCGCTTGATGAGCGAGCGCATGGTGAGCCGAAGCCCGGCATCCAGGTTCGACAATGGCTCGTCCATCAGGAACACCGCGGGTTCCCGCACGATGGCTCGGCCGAGCGCGACGCGCTGGCGCTGCCCGCCGGACAGCTGGCTCGGCCGGCGGTCGAGGAGATGCGTGATCTCGAGCTCCGCCGCGACCTCCCTCATCAGCCGCTCCGCCTCGGCGCCAGGGACGCCGCGCAGGCGGAGCGGGAAGCTGATATTCTCGGCGACCGTCTTGTTCGGATAGAGCGCGTAGGATTGGAACACCATCGCGACCTCCCGCTTGTGCGGCGGCAGCCAGGTGACGTCGCGCTCACCGAAGCGGAGCCGGCCTTCGCTGACGTCCTCGAGCCCAGCGATCATGTTGAGCGTTGTGGTCTTGCCGCAGCCGGACGGGCCGAGCAGCACCATGAACTCGCCATGCGCGATGGACAGGTCCAGCCGGTCCACGATGGTGAGCTTGCCGAAGCGCTTGGTGACGGCTTCGCAGGTGATGGAGGTCATCTTTCTTACCCCTTCACGGCGCCGGCGGTGAGGCCGGAGACGATGTAGCGCTGGAACAGCACGGAGAGCAGGACCGGCGGGACGATGGCGATGACGCCCGCCGCGTTGACGAAGGAGAAGCTCGTCGTGAAGTCCATGATGAAGCCGGAGATGATGATCGGCAGCGTCTGCGCCTCCACGTTCTGCGTCAGCACGAGGGCGAAGACGAACTCGTTCCAGCTCGTCAGGAAGGCGAACATCAGCGCCGCGACGATCGCCGGCACCGCCAGCGGCAGGTAGACGTGGCGCAGCGCGCCCCAATGGCCGCAGCCATCCATCCGCGCCGCGCGGTAGAGGTCGCGCGGGATGCCCTCGAAATAGGAGATCAGGATGAAGATGGTGAAGGGCACGGTGACCGCGAGGTAGGTGACGACCAGCGCTGAGAGGCTGTTCACCAGGCCGAGCGTGCGGATCACCAGGAAGAGCGGCACGGCGAGTGCGATGTCCGGGATCACGCGCGTCGCGAGCACGGTGTAGAGCGTCGCGTGCCGCCCGCGGAACGGGATCACCGCGATGGCGTAGGCGCCGGTCAGCGAGAGCAGCAGGTTCAGCGCGCCGACGCAGGCGCCGACAATCAGGCTGTTCCACAGCGCCGGCACCAGGTTCTGCGCGCCGGAGGGCAGGAAGCCGCCGGTCGCGGGATCGCCCTGGCGCCGGTTCTCGTAGGTCACTTCCCGCTCGCGCGCGGTGAAGATGGCGTTGAAGTTCACGAGCGTCGGCTGGGGCGGCAGCCAGTTCGGCGGCACCGCGGTGATCTCGGCCTCCGTCTGGAGGGAGGAGGAGGCGAGCCAGGCGACCGGCCCCGCGACATAGGCCACGAAGAGCAGCGAGAAGGAGGAGATGACCAGGCCGCGCGCGAGCCGCGGCAGGACAGGGGGGCCGGACATCACAGCTTCCTCCCGACGAAGCGGATGAAGAGGTAGCTCAGCACGAAGGTCGCCAGCGCCAGCAGGTAGGACATCGCCGCCCCCGTCCCGAAGCGGAGGCTCCGGAAGGTCTCCACATAGATCAGCCAGGAGAGCGTGAAGCTCGCATCGCCCGGGCCGCCCTGGGTCATGATCAGAAACAGGTCGAAATGGCGGATGCTGATCATCGTCTCGTAGACCAGCACCAGCACGAGGCCAGGCCGCAGCGCGGGCAGCGTCACGTGCCAGAAGCGGGTGAAGACGCCGGCGCCGTCCACCTTGGCGGCGCGATACAGGTCCTCGGGGATCGCCTTCATCGTGACGATCAGCAGCAGCGCGGCCAGCGGCATCTGCTTCCAGATCGCCGCATTGGCGATGAGGAAGATTGTCAGGTCGGGATCGCCGAGCCAGACGCGGTACTTCTCCAGCAGCCCGACCTGCACGAGCATCCCGTTCAGCAGCCCGTAGTTCGGATCGTAGATCCACTTCCACATCAGGCCGGTCACGACGGAGGGCGTCGCCCAGGGCACCAGCAGCAGCGCGGCGAGGATCCGCTGGCCGGGGAAGGCCTCGTTCAGCAGCAGGGCGACGCCGATCGCCAGCACGGTTACGACCACGACGACGAAGACGGCATAGGTGGTGGTGCGCAGCACCGCGACCCAGAAGCGCGGGTCGTCGAACACGCGCAGGTAGTTGTCGAAGCCGACGAAGGGCCGGCGCAGCGGCCGGGTCAGCACGATGTCGTGCAGGCTGACCCAGAAGCTGTAGAGGATCGGGAAGGCTGCAATCACCAGCAGCACGGCGATGACCGGCGCCACCAGCAGCCAGGCGCTGCGGTCGTCATAGGACAGGCCGCGGGCGAGCAGGGCCGACACCCGGCCCCGCCGCGCCGGCGCGTCCCTCGTGACCAGGCCCGCGTCCGACATCTCAGCGGAATGCCCGGCGCAGGTCGCTCCATTTGGCGGCCGCCGTGCGCAGCGCGGCGTCGGGTTCGGCGCGGCCGAGACAGACATTCTGCCAGACCTGGTTGGAGGTCTCGACCCATTCGCCGAACCAGGGTGAGATCACGTCCTTCTTGCGCGACAGCGTCGCCTGCTGCGCGATCACCGCGCCGCCGCCCGCCCAGCGATCCCAAAAGCCCTTGACGTCCGGGTCGTCGTTCAGCGGCAGCGTGCAGAAGGGGATGCCGACATCCTGCAGGATCAGCTTCTGCATGGAGTAGTTGCCGCTGGTGTCGCGGCCGCCGAAGAACTCGATGAACTGCACTGCGCGCTCGCGCCGCGCGCGGTCCTGCTTGGCTGCGGGCGTCATGCCGTAGAAGCGGATCCAGCCGCAGCTCTCATGCGTGCCGCTCGGCCCGCCCTTCGGCATCAGCGCAACGCGGATCTTCCCGGCC
The DNA here is from genome assembly GCF_050563545.1 of Falsiroseomonas sp. HW251. Lineage (NCBI taxonomy): Bacteria > Pseudomonadati > Pseudomonadota > Alphaproteobacteria > Acetobacterales > Roseomonadaceae > Falsiroseomonas > Falsiroseomonas sp. HW251. The sequence continues at coordinate 27,669 of NZ_JBNXUM010000042.1, read as the reverse complement.
GCCGGCGACTGGGACGGGTCGTTCAGCGCGCGCATGCGGTAGGTCGGGATGATGGCGAAGACATGCGCCCCGGTGCCGAAGGCGCGAAGGCCGTTGACCTCGGCGGTCTCCACCGCACCGGGTGAGAGGATCCGGTGGGTATGGATCGCCTCCCGCAGGAAGCGCGCGGCGCGCACCGCGCCGCGGATCGCGTCCGCCATAACCGGCTCGCCCCGCTCGTCCACGAAGCGCCCGCCGAAGGAGAAGGTCAGCGCCGAGACGAACTCGATCAGCCAGGTGTCGGCGGCCAGCGAGAGCATCAGCGGGAACTCGCAGATGCCGCGCTGCTTCATGGAGAGGCTCGCCTGCACCACCTCCTCCCAGGTCACGGGCGGGCGTTCCAGGCCGGCGCGCTGCATCAGCTCGGTGTTCACCATGAAGCTCATGTGGTCGCCGTAGTAGGCGAGGCCGTACTGCTTGCCGCGGTACATCATGGACTGCGTGCAGAACTCCGCGGCCTCCGCGTTGTAGCGGGTGAGCTGCGGGATGTCGGAGATGTCGGCCAGCCATCCGGCCTCGGCGAATTCCGGCAGCCACGCGTCGGAGACCCAGCTGACATCGATCGGCGCATTGCCAACCAAGCGGGTGACGAGCGCGGTGCGGAACTGCGCCCAGGGGAAGTTCTCATAGTTGACGCGGATGTTCGTTGCGCGCTCGAAGGCGGTGATCTGCGCCCGCACCTGGTCCACCGCCGCCGACCAGCCGACGAAGCTCAGCGTGCCGCGGGCCTGCGCGCCGGCTGGCAGGATGGCGGCCGTGCCGAGCCCGGCGGCGGCGAGCATCGCCCGGCGCGTGATGCGCTGGTGAACCATTGGACGTCTCCCTTTCCCTTCTCGCCCGTGCCCTTCCCGGCGCGCGGCGGCAACAAATCAGGCAGCCCGAGAGGGCACCTCCAGATTCACGCTCACGTTCTTCCGCTGTGTAAAGCTTTCCAGCATGCCTTCGAGCGAGAACTCGCGCCCGATGCCGCTCTGCTTCACGCCGCCGTAGTGGTGGCCCGGCACCTGGCCGCCAGCCTGGTTCACCTGCACCCAGCCGGCCTCGATGCGGTGCGCGGTGCGCAGCCCGGCGCCGATCTCATGGGTGAAGACGTAGGCCGCGAGACCGTAGTGGCTGTCATTGGCCATGCGCAGCATCTCCGCCTCGTCCTCCCACGGGATGGCGACGAGGACGGGGCCGAAGATTTCCTCCCGCGCCAGCCGCCAGTCGTTGCTGGCGCCTGCGAAGATGGTCGGCACGGCGAAGTAGCCCTGCGCCAGCGGACCGTCGGCGGGCGGCAGGCCACCGGTCACTAGTCGCGCATCGTCCCGCGCAAGCCCGTCGCGGACGTAGCCGCAGACCTTCTCGAACTGCCGGCGGTTGATAATCGCGCCAATATCCGTGGCCTCGTCCAGCGGATCGCCGAGCTTCAGCCCATCCACCTTCGCCTTCAGCCGATCGAGGAAGCGGTCATGGATCCGGCGGTGCAGGAAGAGCCGCGACCCGGCGGTGCAGCTCTGGCTCTGCCGCGTGAAGCGCATGGCAGCGATCACGCCCTCCACCACCCAGTCCTTGTCGGCGTCGGGATAGACGATGCAGGGCGACTTGCCGCCGAGCTCGAGCGAGACGGGCACGATTCGCTCTGCCGCCCAGCCCATGATCAGCCGACCCACGCTCGTCGAGCCGGTGAAGGAGAGCTTGCGGATATCGGGATGCCGCGCCAGCGGTTCGCCGCATTCCGCGCCCGTCCCGGTCAGCACGTTGAGCACGCCGGCCGGCAGGAAGCGCTGGCAGGCCTCGGCGAGCATCAGTACGCCGAGCGGCGCGTCCTCCGCCGCCTTCATCACCACCGTGTTCCCAGCACAGAGCGCGGGCGCGATCTTCAGCGCGGCCAGCACGACAGGCGCGTTCCAGGGAATGATCGCGCCCACCACGCCGATCGGCTCCCGCCGCGTATAGCTCAGCACGTGCTCGCCGAGCGCCAGCGTCTCGCCCTTCAGCTCGCTGGCAAGGCCGCCGAAGTAGCGGAAGATCTCCGCGACGCCGCGTGCCTCGGGCCGCGCCTGGGTGCGGAGGGCATTGCCGGTCTCCTCCGCGATGCAGCGGGCCAGCGGCTCGGCGTCGGCCTCCAGCACGTCAGCGATGCGGGTCAGCAGGCGCCCCCGGTCTCGCGGCGCGATCCGCGACCAGGCGGGAAAGGCGGCAAGCGCGGCGGCGACGGCGGCCTCCACATCCTCAGCCGTGCCGCGCGGCACCTCGGCGATCAGGCTGCGGCGCGCCGGGTTCTCGACGGCGATGGTGCCGCCCCCGCGGGCGGGCAGCCAGTCGCCACCGACCAGCATCGGGCGAAAGGGAAGCTTCGCTGCGCCGGCGCCCTGCCGGGCCGTCTCGATGCTGTCCATGTCCGCCGCTCCCGATTGTTCGTACCCGTTGGCGAGCGTGATACACCAAAACTCCAATCAGGCATACCAGATTTTTCGTTTGGCATCGCTCATGCAGCGATGCGCAGGATCTCCAGCAGGTCCCCCGCGCCGGTCACCGGGCGAGGATTGGTGGCGATCGGACCCGTGCCGTCATAGCGCGCCGCGAGATCCGCGAGCTGGGCCTCTCCGGCGATGCCGACATCGCCGAGCCGCGTCGGCAGGCCGAGCGCCGTGACGAAGTCGCGCAGCCCCTCCCCTGCCGATTCCGCGCGCCCGAAGAGCCGCGCCAGCAACGCCTGGCGCGCCGCGTTCACCGGCGCGTTCCATGCCATCACCGCCGGCAGCGACAGGCAGGAGGTGATGCCATGCGGCACGCCGCGCGCCGCGCCGAGGATGTAGCCGATCCCGTGGCTCGCGCCGACCGGCACGCCGGCCCAGCCACCCATCACGGAAAGCCACGCAGCCTGCTGGCACGCCGCCCGCGCCGCGAGGTCGCCGGGTGCGGCGCGCAGCCGCCGCAGCCCGGGCTCGAGCATCTCGAGCGCCTGGCGCGACACGGCATCGGAGAAGGGCTCTGGCCGCAGCGAGCACCAGCGTTCCGCCGCGTGGTCGATCGCGCGCACGCCGGACGAGAGCAGCAGCTCGGCCGGCGTCTCCAGCGTCGCCGCGGGATCCAGGATGACGGTGCGCGGCACCATCGGCGCGATGCCGAAGACGTGCTTGCGCCCGGCGGCGAGGTCGGTGAGACCGGCATGCGCCGAGAATTCGGCGGCGGACAGCGTCGTCGGCACTGCGACGATGCGGGGGCTCGGCATCGCCTCCGGCCAGTCCCCCGCGCCGGCGCGCGGCAGGTCGGTGAGCAGCGCGGCGGACCCGGCGCGGCCGGTCCAGACCGCGAAGCAGGCGGATTTCGCGCCGTCGATCACCGATCCGCCGCCCAGCGCGACGACCAGGTCGGCCTGCACCTCCCGGATCAGGGCGGCGAGCGCGGCGACGTCCTCCGCCGGGCTGTGCGCGCGCATCCCGTCATGCGCCGCAGCAAGGCGCGGGCCGATCGCCGCCTCGGCCGCCGCGCGGATGCGGCTGCCGCGCAGCGAGGTGGTGCTCGCCAGCAGCACGCGCCGCGCGGCGCCGATCTCGGCGGGCAGCGTATCGGCCAGCGCCACATCGTGATGCACCCGCTGCTGCGCGGGCCAGGCATGCGTGCTCATTCGGCGGCCAGCGTCGTGCTGCTCACGAAGCGCAGCACCGCCTCGCGGTCGGCATCGAGGCGCGGGGCCGGGCGCGGGCGCCGGCGCTGCTGCGTCGAGACGCGCACCGGCATCGCGGCGAGCCGCGTCCGCTCGCCTTCCGTCTCCACGATCATGCCGCGCGCGGCGATCTGCGGATCGGCAACGAGATCCGCAACGTCGTTTAGCGGGCCGCCCGGAATGCCCGCCGCCTCGAACAGCGCGAGCCAATGGGCCCGCGGCGCCGTGCCCAGCACCGCGTCCAGCTCTTGCTTGAGCTCGGCATGGTGCGCGTTGCGCAGCGGCATGGAGGCATAGCGCGGATCCGTCGCCATCCCGGGCCGCCCGATGGCGCGCGCCAGGGCGGCGAACTGCGCCTTGTTCCCGACGCAGATGGCAAGGTGCCCGTCCTGCGCCTGGAACAGGCCGAACGGCGTGATGCTCGGATGCCGCGCGCCGATGCGCCCGGGCGTCTCGCCTATGGCGAGGTGGCGCGCGATCGCGTTCTCCAGCAGCGCCGCCTGGCAATCCAGCATCGCGATGTCCACCAGGCTGCCGACGCCCGTTCGCTCGCGCTGGCGGAGCGCGGCGAGGATGCCGACCGAGGCGAAGAGGCCGGCGGCGATGTCACCGATGGAGATGCCGACCCGCGCGGGCTCGCCGCCTTCCTCGCCGGTGATGCTCATGATCCCGCCCATCGCCTGCGCCACCATGTCGTAGGCGGTGCGCGCGGCGTAGGGACCGGTCTGCCCGAAGCCGGAGATGCTCGCCATGACGAGGCCGGGATGACGCCCGCGCAGCACCTCCCACCCGTAGCCGAGCCGCGCCATGACGCCGGGGCGGAAGTTCTCCACGAGCACGTCGGCGCGCGTAATCAGCCGGTCGAGCACCGCGCGGTCGGCCTCGTCCTTCAGGTGGAGCGCGATCGATTCCTTGTCGCGATTGACCGACGCGAAATAGAGCGAGCGGTCCTCCACGAAAGGGGGGAAGGCGCGCGCATCGTCGCCGCCGGCCGGGCTTTCCACCTTGATCACCCGCGCGCCGAGATCGGCGAGCAGCATGGTCGCATAGGGGCCGGCCAGGGCGCGCGTGAGGTCCACCACCACCACGCCCGACAGCGGCCCGTCCGCGCCGATCGGTTCCATGTCCGCTCTCCTCATTCCAGGGATTCGCCGGCTTCGCGGACCACGACGGCCCAGAAGCCGATCTCGCGCTGCACGAAGGCCGCGAATTCGTCGGGAGAGGCGGAGGGGACGGCCTGCAGCCCCTCCGTTGCCAGGCGTTCGCGCACTCCGGGGTCCTGCACCACCTTGACGAGCGCCGCGTAGGCGCGGTCGCGGATCGGGGCCGGCAGGCGCGCCGGGCCCCAGACGCCCCACCATCCCGCGACGTCCAGTGCCGGGAGACCTGCCGCCTCCGCCCCCGGCACGTCCGGAATGACCGGCGAGGGCAGCCGCGTCGTCATCGCCAGCGCGCGAATGCGCCCGGCGCGCGCCAGCGGCAGCGCCACCGGCGGCGTCGCGATGGTGAGCTGGACGTCGCCCGACAGCACGGCCTGGATCGCCGGTGCGCCGCCGCGGAAGGGCACGTGCTGCAGGCTGATGCCGGCGACCTTGGCCAGCATCGCGCCCGCGAGGTGCGACGGCGTGCCGTTGCCCGGCGTCGAGTAGTTCCAGCGGCCCGGCTCCGCCCGCACGCGCTCCATGAGCTGCGCGAGGGAGGCGAGGTTGGTCTGCAGACCTGCGGCGATGATGGTCGGCAGGTCGGTAAGGCGCGTGATCGGCGTGAAGTCGGCGACCGGATCGAAGGCGACGCGGCGGTAGAGGGCAGGGTTCACGGCATGGCTGAAATTTCCGCCGAGCAGCAGCGTATGGCCGTCCGGCTCGGCGCGCGCGACATGCTCGGTCGCGAGGTTCGAACCGGCACCCGGCCGGTTGTCCACGACGATCGGCTGCCCGACCTCGCGCGACAGCGGCTCCGTGAGACTGCGGGCGATGAAGTCGCCCGAGCCGCCGGGCGGGAAGCCGACGACGAGGCGCACGGGCCGCGTCGGCCAGTTGGCCTGTGCCCGCGTGGGCGATGCGATCGGCATCGCGAGAGCTGCCGCCACCAGGGCGCGTCGTGTCGTCATGTGCGTTCCTCCCGGGGCGATATCGCGACCGGCGTGTCCTCCCGGCCGCCCCATTCGGACCAGGAGCCGTCATAGACCGCCGCCTCCGGCAGCCCGGCCTCGGCGATCGCCAGCGCCAGAAGGCAGGCGGTGACGCCCGCGCCGCACGTTGTCACAACCGGGCGCGCGCCATCGACACCCAGCGCCAGAAGGCGCCATCGCAGCACCGCGCGCGGCAGGAAGCTCGCGTCGGGCGCGAGGAGGTCCTTGTAGAAGAGGTTGCGCGCGCCGGGCATGTGGCCGCCACGCAGGCCCGGAAAGGGCTCTGCCGCGTGCCCGTCGAAGCAGTCCGGCGTGATCCGTGCGTCGCGCACGATCGCTGACCAGCGCGAGCGTTCCGCGCGGATGCGCGCGCCGAATGCCGCGGCGCCGAGGTATTCCGGCGTGGCGCCCTGCGCGGCGAGAGCGGACGGCAGCTCGCTCCCCGCCATCTCCTGCGCCACCGCTGCATCAAGCCGCGTGATCGCTTCGGCCGGCGTCGCCGCCGGTGCGACCAGGCCCTGCCACCCCGTCACGTCATAGCCCGGGAGGCCGGACTCGGCGGCCGTGGGCAGGTCGGGCGCGGCGGCCTGGCGGGTGGCCGAGGTCCAGGCGAGCAGGCGCACGCGACCGGCCTCGGCCTGCGGCTTGAGCAGGCCATAGGTATCGATCATCAGGTCGATGCGGCCTGCCGCCAGATCGACCAATGCCGGCGCACTGCCGCGATAGGGAACATGCTGGATGTCGAGCCCGGCCTGACGCCGCAGCAGCTCGAAGGCGAGATGCGTGATGCTCCCGTTGCCGCCGGATCCCATCGACAGCGACCCCGGACGTGACCTCGCGAGCGCCAGGAACTCGGCCAGATTCGTTGCGGGAAGGTCGGCACGGATCGCGACCACCAGTGCGATCGCCACCACCTGGGAGACGGCAGCGAAGTCGCGCAGCGTGTCGAACGGCAGGTCGCGGTAGAGAGCATTGCTGATCGCGAGCGTGCCGAGGTTGCCGAAATAGAGCGTCTGGCCATCCGGCGGCGCAGTTGCCACAGCGGCCATCGCGAGATTGCCGTTGGCGCCCGCCCGGTTCTCCACGACGAAGGCCTGGCCGGTCGCCGCGGTCAGCGCGCGGACGAGGGTGCGGGCCGTCGCGTCAGTGCCACCGCCGGGCGGGAAGCCGACCACCACGCGGACCGGACGTGCCGTCTGCGCCCTCAAGCGGAGCGGGCAGAGCAGCGCCGGCGCCGCCAGCAGCGCCCGCCGGGACAGCATCATGGCGTCATCTCCTCGATGGCGTGGCGTTCCTGCTCCGTGAGCATTGCCGGTCGCGTCAGGCTCGTGCGCAGCGCGGCATCGGCAAGCAGCAGGCCATGCAGGGGCGTCGCCGTCGTGGCGACCGGCGCGGAGCGCGGGGCCGAGGCCGGCCGCAGGCGCCGCCGTCAGCAGCGCGCCGCGACGCCGCGCCTCCCGCGCCGCCATGCGCAGCGCGCTGGCGACCATCAGTGCGGTGAGCCGCGAGTGGCCCGACAATGTGGGCAGCAGGTCGCGCTCGGTCGCGAGCAGCGCGGCATCGAGCAACGCGGGTCCGGTCGCCTCCGGATGCAGCGCGCGGGCGGGAGGTTCCTCGGCAGCGAGCTTGCGTGTCGCCACGCCCTCGGGCGCAGTCATCCGCAGCACAGCTAGCTCCAGCTCGGCCGCAAGCCGACCGGTCAGCGCGAGCTCGAGCGAGGGCTCCACGCCGGAGCCATGCCGCCAGCCCTGCGCGAGCGCGATCGCGGCCCAACGCAGATGGGCCAGCAGCTCCCACCAGCGCACCGCGGCGTCGTCCACCGCGCCGCCACCCGCCGCCTCGTAGCCTTCGTAGAACGCGGCGCGCGTCGCGATGCCGCCGGCTTCCAGGTCCTGGCGGCTGAAGCGCCAGCAGGCCGCGCAGAACCAGCCGAGGTCGGACATCGGGTCGCCCCAGCCCGCGAACTCCCAGTCCAGGATCGCGGTCAGGCCACGGGCGTCGAGCATGTAGTTGCCGGTGCGGAAGTCGCGATGCGCCAGCACGACGCCATGGGCGCGCGGCGGATGAAGCTCCGCCCAGCGGAGCCCCCATTCCAGTGCGGGCCGCTCGGCGCCAAGCCCGTCCAGCGCGGCACGAATGCGCGCGATCTCGGCCGCCGCGGGATCGGCGGGCGGCGTGCCCAGGAAGCCGAGATCCGCCCGCGGCGGCGTGATCGCGTGCAGTCGCGCGAGCTCTCCGCCGAGCCGTCGCGCCAGCACATTGCGAACGCCGCCCAGCGTCGCGTCCTTCACCACGCGGGGCCCGAATCCGATGCCGTCCACCTTCGCCATCACCAGGAAAGGACCGCCGATCACGTCCGGGCCCTCGCACAGGCCAAGCGGGCGAGGCACGGTGACGCCTGCCGCCGCGGCCGCGCGCAGCAGCGCATATTCCTCGGCCCGGCCGTGGCTTTCGGCGACAGAGGCTGCGGCGTCCCGTCGCAGCACGATCTCCGCCGGCCCGTCTCCGGCCAGCCGCAGAAGCCAGTTCTGCTGGATCGCGCCGCCGGACAGCCGCCGCGCCTCGACGATCCGCAACCGCGAGCCGAGCGTGGCGGAAAGCCAGGCCTCGAGCGGCCCGAGGTCCGGGGCGAGCGTCACGCCGCGTGCCCCCAGCTCCAGAACCCGTTGCCCTCGCGCCGGTGGCAGCCGGCGAGGACCATGGCATGCACCTCGCTTGCGCCGTCCACCAGGCGCGCCTGACGGGCGTAGCGGTAGATCCACTCGGCGACCGTGTCCTTCGAATAGCCGCGCGCCCCGTTCACCTGCACGGCGGTGTCGGCGCAGAGGTGCAGCGTGTCGGCGACGTGGTTCTTAGCCAGACTGATCTCCTTCCGCGCGAATTCGCCCGCGTCGAGTTTCCACGCCGCCTTCATGACCAGCAGCCGGCCGACCTCGATCGCCGCCGCGCAGCGGCCGATGGCCACCTGCACCGTCTCACGTTCCGCCAGCCGCACGCCGAAGCCCGTACGCGCCTCGGCATACTCGGCCGCGATCTCCAGGCAGCGCTTGGCCAGCCCAAGCCAGCGCATGCAATGCGTCAGCCGCGCCGGCCCAAGGCGCATCTGCGTCAGCCTGAGACCATCCCCCGGGCCCAGCAGCACGTCGTCATCGGCGATCTCGAGGCCGTCGAAGGCCAGCTCGCAATGGCCGCCATGCTCCTCCGGCCCCATGATCGGGATGCGGCGGACGACGCGCCACCCCGGCTGGTCGCGGTGGAACAGGAAGGCGCCGAGGCCCTTGCGCGGGTCGTCCGAGACGCGCGCGATCAGGATGAAGTGCGCCGCCTCCGCCGCGCCGGTGATGAACCATTTGCGGCCATGCACCACCCACCGTCCTCCGCGGCGCTCGGCCCGGGTCCTGATCATCGCGGGGTCGGAGCCGCCGCCCGGCGCCGGCTCGGTCATGGCGAAGGCGGAGCGGACTTCGCCGCTGACGACCGGGTCGAGCCAGCGGTCCTGCTGCCGCGGCGTTGCGGCCTGGGACAGCACGCGCATGTTGCCGTCGTCGGGTGCCGCGCAGTTGAGGCAGACCGGCCCGAAGATCGAGCGGTTCGCCTCCTCGTAGAACGCGGCCTGCGCGACCATGGTCAGGCCCATGCCGCCGCGCTCGCGCGGCACCTGCGGCGCCCAGAGCCCGGCGGCCTTCGCCTTCGCACGCGCCAAGGCGAGCGGCGCGGCCGCGATGTTCTCGTGCGCGTCCCAGCTCGACCGGTCGGCCTCCAGCGGCAGGATCTCGGCCTCGATGAAGTCGCGCACCAGGCGGCGGAAGCGCTCGGCCTCGGGCGGCAGCGTGAAGTCCATGGCGCGGTCCTCAGAGCGGGCTGGCGTGGTGGCCGCCATCCACCGTCAGCACGGCAGCGGTCAGCCAGGTTGAGGCGCCGGAGGCGAGCAGCAGGAAAGGCGCGTCGAGGTCCTCCGGCCGCCCGAGCCGCCGCATCGGGATGCGCCGAACCAGTGCCGCGCCTGCTTCGGTCGCAAAGAAGTCGCGGTTGAGCTCGGTCTCGACATAGCCCGGCGCGAGCGCGTTCACGCGGATGCCGTGGCGCGCCCATTCCACCGCCAGCGCGCGCGTCATCTGCACCAGCCCGGCCTTGGAGATGGCGTAGGGCGCGACCCCACCGGCGACGCGCAGGCCGAGGATGGAGGCGATGTTGACGATGTCGCCGCCCGATCCGCGCATCAGCCGTGCCGCTTCCGTCGCGCATAGCCATGCGCCGCGGAGATTGGTGTCGAGCACGCGGTCGAAGCCGGCGGGATCCACCTCCAGCGCGGGCGCGGTCTCCGCGATGCCGGCATTGTTGACCAGCAGGTCGAGCCCGCCCGCCTCGCCGATCCGTGCGAAGGAAGCGGCGAGGCCGGCAGCGTCGGTGACGTCAAGCGCGAGCGGGCGCACATCCCCGGCACCCGCCTCGCGACAGCGCCGCAGCGTCGCTTCCAGCCGCGCCTCCGACCGCGCGGCGAGCCAAAGCGTGCCGATGCCCTCACGCGCCAGCAGACCGGCGAAATGAGCGCCGAGGCCCGACGATGCGCCAGTGACCAGCGCGCGGCGGCGCTTCATGAAGCGCCTCGCTCGCGCTCGGCCACCATGGCGAGGAAGGGAGCGTAATCCTCCTTGCGGATGTCCACGTGGTCGAGCAGGCGGCGATGCGCGGCGTCGGCGTCGCCAGCGATCACCGCGTCGGCGATGCCGAAGTGCTCGGCCACCGAACGCTCCAGCCGGCCTGGCAGCTGCAACGTGTAGGCGCGATACACCCCCGCGCGCTGCCGCGCCTGGCGCGCGGCGGATTCCAGGAAGGCGTTATGGGCGGCGGCGTAGAGCGCGTCGTGGAACGCCATGTTGGCGATCGAGTAGCGATCCGGGCCCTCGCCCGCGACCTCGGCGCAGGTCTGGGCTAGGCGCCGGAGTTGCGCGGCCTCGTCGCGCGTCGCGCGTCGCCCAGCATAGCGGCCGCACAGCGCCTCGAACTCCGCCATCGCCTCGAACAGCAGGAGCACGTCGGCGAGCGCGATCCGCGCGACATAGTTGCCGGAGCGCGCCCGCGTCTCCACCAGGCCCTGCGAGACAAGATGGCCGATCGCCTCCCGCACCGGCGTGCGGGAGACGCCGAAGCGCTGCGACAGCGCCCGCTCATCCAGGCGCTCACCGGGGGAAAAAGCGCCCCGCACGATCTCGGCTTCCAGCGTGCGGGCGATGACGACGCGGGGGGCGTCCACGCCGGGCGGCTCGACGCGGGCGGGCAGCGTCAGGCGATGGACGCGTGCGGGCGCCGGAGGCTCGGGCGAGGGGTGCGGTGCGCTGCGTCGTGGCATCGAAATTAATCCTTGAACACCAATTGTAGTTTCTGGCATACCAGTTTGGCCTGCTGGTCTCAACAGAAATCCTTTCATCAGAAACCAAGGACGCCCCGATGAGCCACCCCGACGCAGAGCGCTCAATCCTCCACCTCTCGCTCCCGGTGGCGGACCTCGCCCAGGCGCGCGCCTTCTATGTCGAGACACTGGGCTGCCGCGTCGGCCGAACGGAGCCGAACCGGATGGATGTGGACTTCTTCGGCCATCACCTCGTGCTGCATCACCTGCCGGAGGAGGCGGAGCGACCTATCCCCGGCGTGATTGCCGCCGGCGACCCCGCGCCCGTACGGCATTTCGGCGCGGTGCTGCCGCCTTCCGGCTTCGAGGCGCTGGTCGCGCGCATGGCGCGCGCCGGCGTGGCCTTCGTCGTGCCGCCGCACACGGCGCGCGCCGGCACCCCGGGGGAGCAGCTCATTACCCTGGTTAAGGACGGCTGCGGCAACGTCGTCGAGTTCAAGGGCATGGAATCGTCGGCGGTGTTCGCGGCGTGACGGCCATGGCGCCGCAGCACTTCGCCGGCGAAACCGCGCTGGTCACCGGCGCGGGCGGCGGCATAGGCGAGGGCGTCGCGCGCGAGCTCGCCGCGGCGGGTGCCGAGGTGCTGCTCGCCGACATCGATACCGCGCGGGGCGAGGCGGTCATCGCCTCGCTCCGCGCCGGTGGAGCGCGTGCCAGCTTCGTGCCGGCCGATCTCGCCGCGCGGGACGAGGCGGACGCGTTGCTGGCCCGGATCGGCGAGGCGCCGATCAGCCTCTTCGTGCACGCGGCGTCGCCGACGCGCGGCGCCGGCGAGACGGTCGATGTGGTGTCGGCCGAGGCCTGGGACCGGATGCTCGACGTCAATCTCCGCTCTGGCTTCTTCCTCGGCCGGGCGCTCGGCAACCGCTGGGCCGCGACCGGAACGCGCGGCCGCATGGTGTTCGTCACGTCGCTGCACGCCGACACGCCGCGCAACCTGGCGCACTACAGCGCGGCGAAAGCCGGGCAGGTGATGGTGGTGCGGGAGCTTGCGCGCTTTTTCGGTCCCGCCGGGATACGCGTGAACGCGGTCGCGCCAGGCGCGATTCCGGGCGGCGGTTTCAGCGCCGATTTCGCCGCGCTGGCGGCGCGGATCCCGCTGCGTCGCGTCGGCACGCCAGCCGATGTCGCCCGCGCTGTCGCCATGCTGCTGTCGGATGCCGCGACCGGCTACGTCACCGGCGCCGTCCTGCCGGTCGATGGCGGCCTCGCGCTGTTCAACTGGATCGATGCGGCGTCGGCGCCGGCCGTGACACCGGACACAGCATGATGACGCCGGCGCGCCGCGCCGACGGGCAATCCGCCTCGGCACAACGCATGCGATTGCAAGGGAGGGTGAAGCAATGATGAAACGGCGTGCGGTCCTGGGAGGCGCCGCCTCCAGCCTGGCGATCGGCAGCCTGCCGCGATTCGCGGCGGCGCAGGCCTGGCCTACGCGGTCGATACGTCACGTAGTGCCGTTCCCGGCGGGCGGCATCACCGATGTCCTTGCCCGGCGCTTCTGCGATCGGCTGGGCGCTCAGCTCGGCCGCGGGGTGCTCGTGGACAACCGCCCCGGCGCCGCCGGCGGCATCGGCTGCACCGCGGTCGCGCAGTCGCGCCCTGACGGCTACACGACGCTCGACGCCGGAATCGGCACCCACGTCTTCAATCCGATGATCTACCGTCGGCTCGCGTATGACCCGGTCCGCGACTTCACGCCGGTGACGCTGCTCACCCGTTTCACGCCGGCACTCATGGTCACCAGCGACAGCGGCTTCGGCAGCGTCGCCGATGTCATCGCGGCGGTGCGCCGGGAGCCGGGCAAGGTCGCCTTCGGCTCGAGCGGCATCGGCTCGCCGGGCCACGTCCTTGTCGAGCTGTTCGGCCGGCAGATCGGCAGCGAGCCGCTGCACGTCCCCTTCGCCGGGGGCGCACCGGCGATCAACGCGATGGCGAGCGGCGCGGTGCAGGCTCTGTTCGACTTCCCGATTGCGGCGATGCCGCTGATCGAGGCAGGCCGGATCGTGCCGCTCGCCATCCTAGGCTCACAGCGCCTAAGCTTGGTCCCAACCGTGCCGACGACGCGGGAGCTCGGAATCGACGGCCTCGAGATGTCGGTCTGGCGAGGCCTTTTCCTGCCGGCGAACGCGCCTCGGCCGATCGTGGATCGGCTCGCGGCGGAAGCAGCGACCGTGATGGCGATGCGCGACATCGTCGCGCATTGCGAGAGTTCCGGCGTGACGGCGGAGACGAGCACGCCGGAGGCCTTCGCTGCGCTGATGGAGCGCGAGGCCGACCGTTGGCGTCCGATCATCAGGGACGCGAACATCACGATCGAAGGCTGAAGACCGACGGCGCCTGCCTGAGGAGAGCACATGCGATGACGGCCTACACGTTCCGCCGGCGGGGCATCCTGGCGACCGTCGCAACACTCGCCGCGCCGCGCCTCGGCCGTGGCGACGGTGCCTTCCCGCAACGGCCGATCACCTTGATCGTGCCGGCAGCGCCCGGCGGCACCAACGACACCACCGCACGGCTGCTGGCAACGCCGCTCGCCGCCGCATTGGGCCGGCCCGTGGTGATCGAGAACCGCTCCGGCGCCTCGGGCAACCTCGCCATGCAGCAGGTCGCCCGTGCCCGGCCGGATGCCCATACGCTCCTGATGTCGTACTCAGGCTACCACGTCACCAATCCCTTTGTGTTCGCGAACCCGGGGTGGGATCCGGTGCGCGACTTCGCGCCGGTCGCCCTGGCCGTCCGCGCGCCGCACGTGATCCTCGCCCGCAGCGGGCTGCCCGCGTCTCTTCAGGACCTGCTCGCGGAAGCGAGGCGCGCGCGGCGTCCACTGACCTACGGCTCCTCCGGTGTCGGTTCCATCCAGCACATCGGCGGGGCGCTGTTGGCCGAGCGCACCGGGCTAGAGTTGGTGCACGTGCCGTATCGTGGTGCTGCGCCGGCACTCAACGACCTCGTTGCTGGCTCGATCGACCTGCTAATCACCTCGGTCCCGCCAGCGGTGGCGCAGATCGCTGGCGGGCGCGTTCGGGCTCTGGCGCTGGCGGCGGAGGACCGGCATCCCGCACTGCCCGATGTGCCGACGACAGGAGAGGCAGGCCGTCCCGGGTATCACCTCGAAGCCTGGTTCGCGGTGTTCGGCACGGCCGGCTCACCGCCCGAGGCGCTTGCGCGTCTCGGCTCGGACCTTCGTCGCATCATCGTGGAAGCCGAATTCGCGCGGCGTATAGAAGAGCAAGGCGCTTTCGCCAGATACGCGGCCGCCGACGACCTCGCGAGCGTCTTGCGGGCTGACTTGGCCTTTTGGGAGCCCGTGATACGGACAGCTGGTATTCGCGCCGAATGAGCCACAGCGCGCCGACGAAGGTGGTGGTCTTCCAGTGTCCGTGCGGGACGGGCGAGCGCAGGCGCGCCCCGCGAGGCGCCCGGCCGTGGGTGCGGGCCATCTTCGTCGAGGCCCAGGTCTCGTCGATGAACACCAGGCGGTCGGGATCGAGGTCGGGCTGGCTCTCGAACCAGGCCCAGCGCCGCCTCAGGATGTCCGGGCGGTCCTGCTCGGCTGCATGCGCCGTCTTTTTTTGCGCGTGATCCGGTGCCGGTCGAAGAAGCGCCAGATCGTCCCGATCCCCGCGGGCACACCGGCCTTGGCGAGCTCCGCCTGGATCTCCGCCAGCGTGATGTCGGACTTCTGCTCGAGAAGGTCGAGGATCAACGCCGCATGGGCTTCGATGCGCGCTGAACGACGATCACCACCCAGCGGGCCAGGCGCAACTGATCCCACCTGTCGTGCCTGCGGAACCGCCGCCCGTCATGCGTCCGGTCCTGTACGAAGTCATACGCCCAGACATGCCCCGGCCAGCACGGCAGCAGCCGAACGCAGGAGCCGTCGTTCAGCCACAGCCGGCCCCGCTTCGGCTGCCGCCGCGGCACCTTCAGCCCCTCGCGCCGCCAGATGCGCTCCACGCGCTTGGCGTTCACCCGCCAGCCCTCAGCCCGCAGCAGCGCCGTGATCCGGCGGTAGCCGTAGCGGCCGTACTCCGCCGCCAACGACACCGCCGCATCGCTCACTGCAGCCTCGTCGGACCGAGCCACCCGCACCTTGCGCTGCGTCGAACGAGGCTGGCCCAGAGCGCGACAGGCGCGACGCTCGGAGATCCCGAGCGCCGACTGCACATGCCGCACGCCGGCCCGGCGGCGCTCGGGGCCTAGAAGTTTCCCTCCGCAGCCTCTTTGAGGATCTGCTTGTCGAGCGTCAGCTCCGCCACCGCCTGCTTCAGCCGCGCATTCTCGCGCTCGAGGTCCTTCAGCCGACGCGCCTGGTCCACCTTCAGGCCGCCATACTCGGATCGCCAGCGGTAGAACGTCGCCTCCGATACCTCGAGCCGCCGGCAGATCTCCCCCACCGTCCGGCCCTGCGCCTACTCCACCTCAGCATGTCGCAGCAGCCCAATGATCTGCTCCGCCGTGTGACGCTTCCTGGGCATCCCTGCCTCCTTCCAAGGAGGCCAACTCTCTCATCCCACGTGGATCCCGGTCAGGGGGGAAGGCCAAGCGGACCTTCCTTGCCAGCGCCATCCGCGATTTACGCGCACGAGGCATCCAGGACAGCCCATTCCACGTGCCGTGCCTCATGCGCTCACTTCGAAGACGGCCTGGCGCTACGAAACGAGCCTGGTGCAGATCAGCGAGGCACTGGAAGGCACGCCCCTTGGCGACATCACGACGGCGACCGTACTCGACTTCGTCATGGCTCGCCGCGAGGATGTTTGCGCGTCCAGCACTGTCCGCAACGACCTGACGGCGTGGTCGCGCGTGCTCGGCTACGCCGTCACCAAGGACTGGATCGACGTGAACCCGGTGAGGAACTTTGAGCGGAAGATATACATCGGCCGCGACGCCGACATGCTCGACCCGCCCGAGGATGCGGCGGTGCAGACGCTCATCGAAGAGGTGGCTACCTGGTCGACGGATGTGGCCGACCTAGTCCGCTGGCTACGCGAGACCGGCATGCGACTGGGGGAGGCGCTGGCAATCGATCGACAGGACATTCACCCCGACGGAAGGCACGCGACCCTGCGGCGCGGCGTCAAGCGGAACGCGGGCGGGCTCAAGACGCGCACCATCGACTTGGGGCGGGCCGCCGACATGCTGTACCGCCTGCCGGCCAAGGGGCGCCTCTTCGCCAACCTTTCCGCGGACAGCGCCGTGGTCAGCACTCGCTACGGACAGTGGTGCCGTCAGCGCCAGGGGCGGGAGGACCGCGAAGGCCGGGTCGAGGGGCGACAGACCGTCCCGCTGGCACGGTACCGCCTCCACGACTTGCGGCGCGCCTTCGCCATCGCGTCGCTCATCGACGACCCGACCTGCATCTACCGCTTGATGGAGCAGCTCGGCCATTCGAGCGTGAAGACCACCGAGATCTACACGCGCTTCCTTCGCGGCGAGGGTGCCCAGCGCCGATACGGGCGCGACAGCAACCGCTTTGGATCGCTCCCGCCAGCGCTCGCCCCTGGCTCGGCGAATGGCTGATCGAGGGCAAACCCATAACAAACTTATGCCAACGTTTAACTCGCCCTGGGCGCGTCGAAAGCGCAACGACGGCACAGCGGGTCGGCACAAAGGTCGGCACAGTGGCCCGGAAACCGTTGTATTTGGACCCCGGCCAGATACACCTAAGTCATTGAAATGGCGGAGGGGATGGGATTCGAACCCACGATAGGGCTTAACACCCTATGACGGTTTAGCAAACCGCTCACGCGTGAGGTCGGCACAGAGAGCGCCAGTGCTGTTCTCACAATTTCAAGCGCTTAGTGGCCGCATAAAACGCATAGAGCGTACCTGACGCACAGGGGTCGGCACAGAGGTCGGCACACACGTGCTTGCTTTTCCGCCGGACCATTTGGGCGACCTGTGGCAGGTTCAAATCAGGGACCAGAGGCCACCGAGAGTTGCCGATCCGGTGTCTAGCCTGATCGCGTACACTGGCCGCCTCTGTAGTCTGAGCCAAGCGCTTTGTGCCCACCGCAGCGGCACGCCGCGTCAGGCCCCGTGGCTAATCGCCCGACCGCTCTCCGCGTCGAAGAGGTGAAGCCGGGCCGGGTCGAAGATGAGGTGCGCCCCGTCGCCCTCCGTGAGTCGCGTCGCGCGCGGATCAACCCGAACCAAGACCTCCGTCGCCTCCGGCCCCGCCAGCGTGAGAAAGAGGTCCGCGCCCGCCAGTTCGGCCAGCGCGACGCGGAGCGGCGCGCCAGGGGCGGGCGTCGCGGCAATCGCTTCCGGCCGTGCACCCAGCCTGAGCCGCCCCCTTGCGGCGACCGCGGCAGCCGGCCGACCGAGCGGGATGGCGCCGAGCGCGGTCGCGAAGATGGCCCCACCGTCGCGCTCCTGCAGCTCGCCGTCGAGGAAGTTCGTCTCGCGGTCGCCGACGAAATTCGCGACGAAGACATTGGCGGGTCGGTCGTAGATCTCGGCCGGCGTCGCGTATTGCTGCAGCCTTCCCTGGTCGAAGACCGCGATGCGCGAGGAGAGCGTCATCGCCTCCGACTGGTCATGGGTGACGTAGACGATGGTCGAGCCGATGGCGTGGTGCAGCGCCTTGAGGTCGCGCCGCATGCGGATGCGCAGCCGCGCATCGAGGTTCGACAGCGGCTCGTCCAGCAGGAAGACGCGGGGGTCGCGCACCATGGCGCGGCCGAGCGCCACGCGCTGCTGCTGCCCGCCCGAGATCTCCTTCGGATAGCGCGCGAGCAGCGCGGCGATGCCAAGCGTCTGCGCGACCTGCTCCACCTTGCGCGCGATGGTGGCGACGTCGGGCCGCGGCGCGCGGGCCTCGAGCGGGAAGGCGATGTTCTCGAAGACGGTGAGGTGCGGGTAGAGCGCGTAGTTCTGGAACACCATGGCGATGTCGCGCTTCTCCGGCGGCAGGCGCGTGACCTCGCGGTCCCCGATCAGGATCTCGCCGGCATCGGCATCGAGCAGCCCGGCCAGCAGGTTGAGCGTGGTGGACTTGCCCGAGCCCGAGGGGCCGAGCAGCGAGACGAACTCGCCCTCCCTCACCTCGAGGTCGAGCGCGTCGAGGGCGACGGTCGCGCCGTAGCGCTTGCTGACGCCGCGGAAGGTGACGGTGGACATGCTCAGCCCTTCACGCCGCCGCCGGTGAGGCCCGACAGGAAATACCGCTGCAGGAAGACGAAGACGGCGAGGATCGGCACGATCGAGACCAGCGACGCCGCCAGCAGCGGTCCCCATTCGCGCCCGTAGAAGCCGAGGTAGAAGTAGATCGCGACGGGGAAGGTCCGCACCTCCTGCGACGAGGTCATGGTCACCGCCACCACGAAGTCGTTCCAGGCGAAGACCAGGATGAAGAGGGCCGCCGCGACCAGGCCGGGCTTCGACAGCGGCAGCACCACCTTGCGCAGCGTGCGCATCGGCGAGC
Organism: Falsiroseomonas sp. HW251; assembly: GCF_050563545.1. Classification (NCBI taxonomy): domain Bacteria; kingdom Pseudomonadati; phylum Pseudomonadota; class Alphaproteobacteria; order Acetobacterales; family Roseomonadaceae; genus Falsiroseomonas; species Falsiroseomonas sp. HW251. Next base: position 9,005 of record NZ_JBNXUM010000042.1, on the reverse strand, counting down.
AGCCATCGACGCGCGCGGCCTGCTCGAGCTCGACCGGCAGCGTCGTGAAGTAGCCGTAGAGCATCCAGATCGCCGCCGGCAGCTGGTAGGCCGTGTAAAGCAGCACCAGGCCGAGCCGCGTGTCGAACAGCCCGGCCACCGAGACCAGCGTGAACGTCGGCACCAGCAGGGATGCGATCGGGATGCTCATCACCGAGACGATCGCGATCATCACCGCGCCGCGGCCGCGGAAATCGTGCCGCGCCAGCGCATAGCCGCCCATCGCGCCGAGCAGCAGCGTGAGCGCGACCGTGGCGGCGGAGACCACCACGCTGTTCAGGATGTAGAAGGCAGCGTCGTCCTGGAAGACGCGGACATAGTGCTCGAAGGTCGGCGCCTCCGGCAGCAGGCGCGGCGGGAAGGCGACGATGCGGTCCGCCGGCTTCAGCGAGGACGACAGCCCCCAGAGGATCGGGAACAGCGCGTAGGCCGCGATCAGCAGGTTGACCGCGGCGCGCGCCGCGCGGCGGCCGGCGACGCTCATACGCGCCCCGCACGGCGGAACAGCGCCAGCAGGATCGCGACCAGCGCCAGGTTCACGACGAAGACCATCAGCGCCAGCGCGTTCGCCTGGCCCAGCACATGGTCGGAGAAGCCGAGGCGGAACATCTTCAGGACCACGACCTCCGTCGCGTTGCCGGGCCCGCCGCCAGTCAGGATCAGCGGGAAGGTCAGGATGTTGACGAAATGCACCATCAGCCGAACCAGCGTGATCAGGATGGGGATGCGCATCAACGGCAGGGTGATGCGGCGGAAGCGCATCCAGGCGCCGGCCCCGTCCACCCGCGCCGCCAGGTGCAGCGAGGGCGGGATCGCCTTCAGCCCGGCCAGCAGCATGATCATCGCGAAGGCGCTGTCGCGCCACATCGCGTTGAACACCAGCGCCGCCATCGCCGTGCCGGGATCGGCCAGGATGGAATGCTGCCCGAGGCCGAGCGGCCCGAGCACCAGCGTGGACAGCCCCGCCTCCTGGCTGAACAGCCATTTCAGCAGCATCGATCCCACCAGCATCGCGATCATGTAGGGCACCAGCACGACGGCGCGCATCAGCGTCGCGAAGCGCCCGTCGCGCTCCAGCCAGACGGCCAGCGCGAAGCCGAGCGCGAAGGTCAGCACCAGCGCGAAGACCGAGAAGACCGCGGTGACCCAGAGCGCGTTCAGCACCTCCGGCGAGGCGAGCACGCGCGCATAGTTCTCGAAGCCGACGAAGCGGCGGATCTGGAAGAAGCGGACATTGTGCAGGCTGTACCAGAAGCCGATCAGCAGCGGCCCCAGCACCAGCACCGCCTCGACCAGCAGCGCCGGCGCCAGCAGCTTCCAGGGCGTCCAGCGATCGGCCTTGCGCCCCACCTATTGCCGGTCCTGCGTCGCGCGTTCCGCCTGGCGCAGCGCGTCCGTCACGTTGCGCTGCCCGAGCACCACCTGCTGCGTCGCCAGGTTGAAGTCGGCGAGCGTCCGAGCCCAGGCGCATTGGCTCGGCATGGCGAGCCCCGACGTGCCGAGCATCGCCGCGACCTGCTTCAGCGGCGCGTTCTCCGGCTGCTGCAGCGCGGGGCTGGATGCGACGGAACGCAGCATCGGCACCTGGCCGCCCGGCACGGACCAGAGCTGCATCGCCTCCGGCGACGCCATCACGTCGATGAAGCGCATGGCGTCGCGCGCGCGCGGGCTCGGCCGCCAGGCCAACGCGAACCAGCCGGTGCTGATCGCGGGGCCAGGGCGGTCGGTCGCCCAGCCCGGGATCGGCGCCATCACCAGATCGTCCTTGTTCCAGCCGGAGGCGTTGCGCTGGATCTGCTCGAAACGCGCGTTGGAGATCACCTGCATCGCGAAGCGCCCGGCCGCGAACTGGTCGATCGCATCGTCGGAGGTCATGGCCAGCGCCTCCCGCGGCGTCACCCGGTGGCGCAGGATCAGGTCGGCCTGCCACTGCACGGCGCGCGCGGCCTCCGGTGTCGCGATGCGCGCGCCGCAGCGATCGTCGAAGAAGCTGCCCTGGGCGCCGAGCGCACCGAGCACCGCCGGCGTCATCGAATAACGCTCCGTCGCGATGCCGAGGCCCATGCCCCAGATGTCGGGCTGGCCGTCGCCATTGGTGTCGCGCGTCATCGCCTTCGCGGCCTCGGCGACGCCGTCCCAGGTCTTGAGGTCGTCGAGCGTCTTCCCCGCGGCGGCCAGCAGGTCGCGCCGGACCATCAGCACGAAGGTCGTCGCCATCAGCGGCATCGCCAGCACGCGGCCGCGGACGGTGACGGATTGCAGCGCCGCGGGCAGCAGCATGTCGGCGCGGCGTTCCTGCGACCAGGCATTGACCACCGGCGAGAGGTCGGCCGCCGCCTCCGTCCCCAGGATCAGGCCCAGGTTCTCGGAGTTCACCCAGCAGATGTCGGGCGCGTTGCGCGCGTTGTGGCCCAGCACGAATCGCTCGGCCATAGTGGTCCAGACCTGCGGCTCGACGCGGATGCGAAGGCCGGGATTGGCGGCCTCGAAGCCCTCGATCATCTGCTTCAGCGCGCGTTCCCGCCCGCCGGGACGCGCGGGGTCGAGGAAGGTCCACATGGTGATGGTCTGCGGCGCCTGGGCGGAGCCGATGGCGGGCGCGGCAAGCGCCAGCGCGCCGGCGATCGCGCTGCGCCGGGTGATCCTGGTCGTCATGGCCTTTCCTCCTCCCCCTCGCCCGCCCGGGTCATTCGCCCGGGTCGAAATACCGCCGTCCCACGCGATGGAAATGCGCCTCCATCAGCGCCTTGGCCGCCGGCGCGTCGCGCGCCGCCAGCGCCTCCATCAGTTGCGCGCGGAACACCAGGCCCGCGCGCCAGCTGTCGATGTTCTCGGTCCGCTGGCCGATCAGCGCCCACATCGGGCCCTGCCGCGCCTGCCACAGCTCCCGCACCAGGCGCGAGAAGATCTGGTTGTGCGCGGCATCCACCAGCGCGACGTGGAACAGCCGGTGCTCCCGCGCCGGGCTGTCGCGCCGCTCGACCGACGCGGTCATGCGGTCGAGGCAGGCCTGCAGCCCCGCGCGTTCCTCCGCCGTTGCGCGGGTCGCGGCGAGCTCGGCGGCGGCGACCTCGAGCGCGCGCCGTGCCTCGAACTGCTCGAGCGTGCCGGGGCCGAGGTCCCGCCCCGTCGCGAGCGGGAAGACCGGCGTCGCCGGCAGATCCGGCCGCACATAGGTGCCGTCGCCGACGCGGGTCTCGATCAGGCCCGCGGTCTCCAGCGCGATCAGCGCCTCCCGTAACGACGGGCGGCTGATGCCGAGCCGATCGGCCAGCTCCCGCTCGCCCGGCAGGCGGATGTCGGGCGTGAAGGTGCCGCCGCGGATCAGCGCCTCGATCTGCTCGGCCACCTGCTCGTACATCCGCTTCGGGCGGACGAGGCGCAGCGGTGGCAGCTCCGGGCGGGCGCGGTCTGACATCGGGGCAAGCCTAGGCGGCACCGGACAGGCCCGTCAACCGGTCTGACCAATTCGCTTGACCCGAGACAGTCCCGCACCTAGCGTTGTTCCCATTCCCGGAGGAGAACGCCCATGCTCGACCATGCCGGCACCGGCATCCGCATCCGCCCGACCGGCGCCGCCCTCGGCGCGGATGTCGAGGGCGTCGACATCGCCAACCTCTCGGACGCCGAGTTCGAGGTCATCCGCCAGGCTTGGCACGACCATCTGGTGCTGCGCTTCCGCGGCCAAACGCTGGACGACGCCGCGCATGTCGCGCTCGGTCGGCGCTTCGGGGAGCTGGACTTCAACCCGGGCACGCGCCTGACCGGCAAGGTCTATGTCGAAGGCATCCCGGAGATCGTGAAGATCTCGAACATCGTCGAGAACGGGAAGCCGGTCGGCGAGCTCGGCGCCGGCGAGGCCGACTGGCATACCGACATGTGCTTCATTGAGACCCCGCCCTCGGCGAGCCTGCTGCGCTCGCTGGAGATCCCGGCGGATGGCGGCGGCGACACCAGCTGGCTGAACATGGAAGCCGCCTATGCCGCGCTGCCCGACGCGCTGAAGCAGGCGGTCGCCGGCCGCAGCATCAAGCATGATGGCGTCTACGTCTCGTCCGGCAAGCAGCGTCCGGGAACGGTCGCCCCAGCGAGCGGCGACATCCGCGACATTGCGGGCGCGGTGCATCCAATCGTGCGAACGCATCCGGTGACCGGGCGCAAGTCGCTGTATCTCGGCAAGCGCTTCAACGCCTATGTCATGGGCATGGAGGTCACGGAGAGCGAGGCGCTGCTGGATGCGCTCTGGGACCATGCGCTGGGCGGTGACTTCACCTGGACCCAGCATTGGCGGGTCGGCGACATGATGATCTGGGACAACCGCTGCACCATGCACCAGCGCGGCGCCTTCGATGCGGCCTCGCGACGGCTGCTGCACCGGGTGGTGGTGAAGGGCGAGAAACCCGCCTGACCCGACGCGCCTGCTCGAACAGTGGCCTCGATCCTCAGTTGCAAAGGCGGTTGGGGTCGGAAGTCGCGATGAAATGGCAAGCTTCAGTGGCTTTAGGTTAGCCGTAAGCCATTGGCAGGGCATGGGATCAGGGATGCGGGGACCAGAGCCCCGAGAGCTGCCAGATCTCGTTTACGAGCCAAGCGGCCAGAGCACACGCTTTGCCCGCTCGGCGCCTCCGCTCGGCGGCAGCCTCGGCGAGCTGGCGCCGTAGAAATTCGCGATGCACCGCGCCCGGGCGAAAGGCCCGGCCGAGGGCGCTGAGCTGCTCGACGGCTCCGGGCTTTCGGCCCAATTCACCACCGTCCCAACACGGGCGAATTGGACAGGGGATTCAAGCTATCAGCGCTAAAGAAACGGGACACGTTGGTGGAGTGGCCCCCATCAAACCGGACATGCGGCTTGGTTGTTGGACTGCTGAGCGATGAACTCACGCGGCGAGCGCATGCGCAAGCCGGAGTGGGGATGGATGGTGTTGTAGATCCTATGGGGGTGTCCCTCCGCCTCGGGGCCTGGCCGCTTCAGCGGAGTAACCCAGGGAGACCCGCCGATGACGCCGACGATCACGACCTCGCCGCGCTGCCATGTCGCGCTGGAGCTGAGCCGCTCACGCTGGCTCGTCGGAGCGCTGCTCCCGGGCCGGGCGAAGGTCGCCCTCTACACGGTGCTTGGCGGCGACGCGCAGGGACTGCTGGCACTGCTCGGCCGCATTGAGGCGCGAGCCAGCGCCGAGGTCGGCACGAGGGTCCCGGCGGTAGTCTGCTTTGAGGCGGGCTACGACGGCTTCTGGCTCGCTCGTCTCCTCCGTCAGCACGGCGTCGAGACGCACGTCCTCGACGCGGCGAGCTTTCTCGTGAGCCGGCGGGGCCGGAGGGCAAAAACGGACCGCCTCGATGTCGAGGCCATGGCTCTCGTGCTCAGGGCGTATCTTGGCGGCGACCGGGGTGTCTGCCGCGTGGTGGAAGTGCCGACGCCGGAGGCGGAGGACGCCAAGCGCCTCTCTCGCGAGCGGACGCAGCTCGTGCGCGAGAGGACGAGGCACGTGAACCGGATCCGCGGCCTTCTGACGCTGCACGGCATCCGCGAGGTCGAAGGTCTGCACGGGGGCGAGTGGCGGGCAGCACTCGGCCGGCTCGTCACGGCTGACGGCCGCCCGCTGGGACGCTTCCTTTGCGCCGAACTCGCCCGTGAGTTCGAGCGGCTCCATCTTGTGCACGAGCACGTGCGGCAGCTCGACGCCGAGCGACGAGCCGCCACGGTACAGCCGGACGCCTTCCCAGACGCACCGAAGGTGAGGCAGCTCATTCGTCTCGCTGGGATCGGCGAAGTCGGCGCGACCGTGCTGGTCTCCGAGGTGTTCCATCGGCACTTCGGGAACCGAAAGCAACTGGCATCCTATCTCGGGCTCGCCCCGAGCCCCTACTCGAGCGGCGACAGCGCGCGAGAACAGGGCATCAGCAAGGCAGGCAACAAGCCAGCGAGGACGCTGCTCGTGGAGCTCGCCTGGTCCTGGCTGCGCCACCAGCCGGCCAGCGGCCTCGCCGCGCACGAAACCAAGAATCGCGAACCGCACGAGGTGCCGCTCGGCCCTGAGGTGGTATGCGTGCTGCGCACCTATCTCGAGTTCTACCGGCCGCTTCTCGCGGCGCCCGGCAACAAGTTCCTGTTTCCGTCGGGCGCGGGCCGCAAGGCCACCAACAGCCTGGGCACGCAGATCAGCGAACGCGTCTTTCAGCGCACCGGGATTACGATCAACGCCCACCTGTTCCGGCATTTCTCCGCCAAGCTGATCCTGGAGGCAACGCCCGGCGGCTACGGCATCGTGCAGGACGTGCTGCGGCATCGCGACATGGCGACGACCCGGGGACACCACGCCGATGCCGAGGCGACCGCTGCGGCGCGCCACTACGACGGCGTGGTGCGCCAGCAGCGCCAGCGCCTGCGGCAGGGCGGCCAGCCATGAACCGCGAGCCGACGCGGCGCTATCCCCCCGAGCGGCACCACCTGCCCTACGACCGCTGGCCCGAGCAGGATCGGCGGATGTGGGAGGCCTTCGTGCGGCCGGCGCCGACCGTGCTCGACGATGCCGGTCCTGGCGCCAGCCTGCGTCCTCGCACGCAGATCAAGAAACGGCAGAGCTACAGCACCTGGCTGACCCACATCACGCTGCGCCACCCCGCCCTGCTGACCGCGGCGCCAGTGGCGCGCGTCACGCCGGAGACTGTGCGGGACTGGATCACCGCGATGCGGGCGCTCGTGTCGCCCTATACGCGGCTGCTCCGCGTGGTCGACCTCATGACAATCGCCAAAGGGCTCGAGCCCACCCACGACTGGGGCTGGTTGCAGGCAGCCGTGCGGCGCCTCGATTACGAGGCCGCCCCCGCGAAATCCAAGGCCGGCCGGGTCCGTCCCGCCGCGCAACTGGTCGAACTCGGGCTGGCGATGATGCGGGGCGCTGAGACCGAACCGCTCGAACACCGCTACGAGCGCTGGGCGCTGTTCCGCGACGGCCTGATTATCGCCTTGCTGGCGCTGCGTCCTCTGCGGATGCGCAACCTGACACACCTGGAGCTCGGCCGGACGTTGCTCGAAGTCTCAGCCGAGCGGCACCGGGTTGTCTTCGGGCCAGACGAGACAAAGAACGGCAAGCCGATCGAGTTCAAGTGGCCGGAGGAGCTCGAGGCAGCGCTTGCGCACTACCTCGGCGAGGTTCGGCCTCACCTTCTGCGTGGCCGCACCTCTTCGATGCTGTGGATCGGCGTGTTCGGCGATCCCATGGCCGAGCAGACGATCCGCCAGGCGATCACGCTGCGCACCAAGGCGCGGCTCGGCGTGGCGATCAACCCGCATCTCTTTCGGGATTGCGCGGTGACGACGATGGCGGTTGAGGACCCTGCCCATGTAGGGCTGGCTTCGGCGCTGCTCGGCCACGCCAGCACGACCACGACAGATCGCCACTACAAGCAGGCAAATTCTGTCGCGGCGAGCCGGCAGCTGGCCGCCGCGGTCGCCGCGAGACGCGCCAGCCTGAGGCCTGCGAAATCACTGCGCGGCGGCTTGGCGCGCCGGCAACGCTCCCTTCCGCTTTTCCCCGAGGAGACCGGCCGATGAGCCGCCCTGCCCTGCCGCTGCGCGCGGCAATCTACGCGCGCTACTCCTCGGAGAACCAGCGCGAGGCCTCGATCGACGACCAGATCGAGGTCTGCCGGCGGCTCGCCGAGCGCGAGGGCTGGCGCGTCGTCGCGTTGTACGACGACCGGGCCGTCAGCGGCGCCAGCGCGTTCCGGTCGGGCTTCGCGGCCATGCTGGCGGACGCCAAGCAACGAGGTCAAGCCAGAGCAGGCAGCGCCACGAGGTTGCGCGCGGGCCGTCCGGCGAAGAAATCGGCGACGTTGCCGAAAGCCGCCGACAGCTTCTCCTCAAAGGCGTCGCGCGTGCCGGCGGAGATGTGCGGCGTCAGCACCACGTTCGGCAGCGCTAGCAGCGGGTGCCCGGGCGACGGCGGCTCCTCCTCGAACACGTCGAGCGCGGCAGCGAGGAGATGGCCGTCCCGCAGCGCGGCGGCGAGCGCCGCCTCGTCCACCAGCCCGCCACGCGCGGTGTTCACCAACACCGATCCCGGCCGCATGCACCTGATCGCCGCGGCATCCAGGATGTGCTGCGTCTGCAGTGTCAGCGGCAGGTGCAGCGAGACGATCTCGGCCTCCGCCAGCAACGTCTGCAGCGTCTCCGCCCGACGCACTCGAAGCCGCGTCGCGTCCTCCGCGGAGAGCCGCGTGATGGGATCGAAGTAGAGCCCGGTCGTGTCGAAGGCCGCGAAGCGCGCCGCGGTCGCTTGGCCGATCCGCCCGAACCCCACATAGCCCACCACCCGGCCCGCGAGGTTGCGCGACACCGGCCGCAAGGCGTTCACGTGCCAGGCGCCGCGGCGCAGCTCCGCATCCGCGTGGGGCAGCCGGCGCAGCGCCGCGAGCGTCATCAGCAGCGCCATCTCCGCCACGGGCACCGTCGTGCCTTGTGGGGTCGTGGCGAGCGGGATGCCGCGCGCGGCGACCTCCTGCCAGGCGACCGTGTCCTGCCAGCCGACCCCCTGATGCTGCACGAAGCGCAGCCGGTCCCCGGCGGCGAGGTGCGCGGCCGTCAGTCTGCTCGCCGCGACGACCACGGCATCGGCTTGTCAATCGGCGCGGAAATGGGGCTCTGACTCACATTCCGTGCAGGTGAGCGGTCGACTGCACTGCCGGCGCGTAGTGGGTGAACCCACACCCTAGGTTTTCGCCATGGCTGGCCCGGATCTGCATGAGGTGATTCCGGATGGACTGCTGCTCGACAAGGTCGAGATCAGCAGCACGCGCATCGCGATGACTGTGCGAAGCGCTGCGCCGGAGGGCTGCTGTCCTGGCTGTGGGGAGCGGTCGGGGCGGGTCCATAGCCGCTACACGCGCCGCTTGCTGGATCTCCCCTCGCACGGCCGCACGGTCGAATTGCAGGTCGCCATCCGTCGCTTCAGGTGTCCCAG